>DASUME010000879.1:0-11658 GCA_036277895.1 Polyangiales bacterium | reverse complement strand
TGCCGCGCAGGCGCAGCGACGGCTCCTCCAGCTTCGGCGGCAGGTCGGGCGGCGGCTCGTTCACGTCGACCTCCTGCACGTCGACATCCTGCGCGTCGGCGTCGAGCGCGGCGGGCCCGAACGCCTGCTGGACCATCTCCTTCACGTCGGACTGCCGGTAGGCGGGCGTCATCTCGAGCAGCTCCGCCGTGACCGAACGCAGCTCGTCGAAGCGTGCGGACTGGCGCAACAGCACGCCCATGCGCAGCCGCGCGTCGAACGAGGGGCGTGCTGCCAGCGCGCGGCGCGCGACCTCGAGGGCCTGGTCGCGGTCGCCGCTGCGGAACAGCTGCTCGGCCTGCGCCCACGCCACCATGGACAGGTCGGGCGCGAGCCGCTCGGCGGCCTGCAGCTCGCTGCGCGCTTGCTCGTCCTCACCGCGCATCAACGCCAGGCTCCCGAGCGTGGCGTGGGCGGCCGCGAAGTCGGGCGACTTCTCGAGCGCGGCGCTGAGGTCCTTGGTCGCCTGCTCGACGTTGCCGGTGAGCAGCTCGACGCTGCCGAGGTTGTGGAGGCGCGGGGCGTCGGCGCGCAGCTGACGCGCTGCCGCGAGCTCGGCCAGCCCCTGCTCGATCTGGCGCGCGGCGATCATCGCCATCGCGCGCGCGGTGCGCACGGACGGCAGCGTGCCCGCGAGCTGGATCGCCGACGACGTGCTCTCCAGCGCCTTGCGCGGATCCGCGAGGTAGCTGGCTTCGTGCAGCGAGCGGATCGCGAGCGCGGCCCCGATCGTCTGCGGATCGGTCAGCACGCTCGACCTCGCGCCGGCGCCGAGCGCACGCCCGCCGTACGGATCGAACACGCGCGGCGTGCCGAGGCCGGCCTCGCCCGCGAACACGGCCACCGCGAAGTAGCCGAAGTAGCCGCTCGGGTCGAGCGGGGCGCGCTCGCCGTCGACGCTGATCAGCTCGGCCACCTGCGCGGGCACGTCGAGGGTGCGCAGCGCGGCGGTCAGCAGCGCGGCGACCTCGAGCGGATAGAGCTCCGCGCGGCCACGATCTTTCTGCAGGCTCGCGAGCGTGAGCTCCGGGCTGCGCGCGATCGCGCCGCCGCGCGGCTCGCCGAGCGACCACGGCACGAAGGCGAGCGCGCTGGCCCGTGCGCGGATGGTGCGCATGAGCGCCTCGGCCTTGTCGTACGGCGTCTTGGCTGCGCCCGCGTTCTGCTTGGCCCAGGCGCGCACGCCGTCGTCCGCCACCAGGAAGCGCTCCAGGCCATCCGCATGCGCATGCTGGAGCGCCTCCTTTAGCTGCGCCTCGGACAGCGGCCCCACGACCGCCCGGTCGCCCGCGTCCGGCCGCCTGCCGAGCAAGAAGTACCCCCCCACCGCCGCCAGGATCGCGAGCGCTGCGATCCAGGGCGCGTGCCGACGTCGCGACGGCTGCACCTTGGGCGCTTCGTCACGCACCGGCTGCACGCCTTTCGCGCGCATACACGAAGGACAACGCTTCGGCGCCTCATCGGCCTCGAAGCGATGGTCGCAGTTCACGCAGAGGTAGCGCATACGCGCGCAGGCTTACCACAACGCGCGCGTGCGCACTCCAACGTGCAGAGCGCCGACGACCGTGACGGGGATCTCGTAGCGAGCCGCTACTTCCCGCAGTAGCCGCCGACGATCGTGGACGACGCCGGGCAGACGGCCGCGGTCGGCCAGCACGCGGTGTCGCCGCGGCATGACATGCCCGTCGGGCACGCTCCCGCCACGCCCTTCGTGCAAGCGTTCCTCGAGGTCTCCGGGAAGCACTTGCCGTCCGTACGGCACACGCTGCCCTGCGGGCAGGGCGTCGTCGCGTTGCAGGTGCCGAACGAGGTGCTGAACGTCGTGTCGATCTGCCCCTGATTGACGGCAGTACCCGAGTAATAGATGGAGCAGTCGAGGGGCGCGCTGTCGGGCAGCGGCACGAACTGCACGGTGCTGCTCAGCTGCTCCGGGCAGCCGCAATCGATGGCTGGATCGTCGCAGACGCCCCCGCTGCCGCCGGGGCAAGCCAGGACGACGCGCGTCAACGGCACCACCGCATCACCGGCCCAACCGATGTGAAAGCGATCGTCCCGGATCGTGCCCGACCAGGTGCCGTGCGCGACGCTCGCGTTCCAGATCTCACCGCCGAGGCCGAGGGGCGCGGTGGCCTGCGCCGTGAACCCGGGCTTGCCATCCTGATCGGCGTCGTTGAGGCGACAGTCTCTCATGGTCGCCGTCGCGTAGTTGTTCGGGCCAGGCAGCTCGCTCGCCGCAGCCGGGTTCGGGCAGGCGCACTTGTTGTCGGGCCACCAGTTGGGCTTGCCGCGGCGCGGGTCAGCCGCCGGGAGATCGACCAGGGTCCCCGCGGGCACGCCCGCGCAGTACGGGGGCACGCCGACGGTGAAGCCCGTGGCCTCGGCGATGTCGGGGCGCGAGAACGTGAGCCCGCTGATGGCCAAGTTCATCACAGCCGGAACCAGGTTCCGATACAAGGGAACCACGGACCTGACCCCGCTGGCGAAGGGGCCATCGGGATCGTTGATCGTGGTCGCGACGCAGCCGTAGTCCGTGAGCTTCACGGTGCCGGCGGCGCGCACGTACTGAACCAGCACCAGCGACACCGCCTCCGCCCGGTTCATGAAGGAGGCGATCGCGTTGCCGGCCTGGCGGAAGGCGTGCACGCGCACTGCGTACTTGCCGAGCAGCTTGGCCGCGCCGTCGGCCGCGCAATAGCCGCCCTGGTAGGTGGCGCTCTGCGCGGGCAAGACGCTGTCGAGCACGAACTGCGGACCGATGCAGCGGGCGCCTGCCGCGCATGCGCCGGCGAGGGCACCACAGGGCACGGTCTCGCCGCAGTTGTTGAGCGCCGTGCCGCACTCCGCGCCCGCGCAGGCGGCCACGTTGTCCGGCGTGCAGGTGCTGCCGACCGTGCAGTCGTAGCTGCAGCCGTTCTCGCTGTAGGCGCCGGTCTGGCCCACGCAGGCCTCGGCCTTCGTACGGCAGGTGCACTGGCCATCGACGCTGCACGCGCCGCTTGGGCAGGCGCCGACGTTCGCGCCGCACGCGACCATCTTCCCGCAGCCGTCGCTGGCCATGCCACAAACGCGGGTGCCGCACGGATTGGAGTTCGGGGTGCAGGCGCAGGTGTTGCCCGCGAGGCAGAGCTTGCCGTCGGGGCAATCGCCGCAGTCGACCTGGTTGCCGCACTCGTCGACCACGCCGCACTGCGCGCCCTGTGCCTCGCAGGCGTTCGCGCGCGGCTTGCATCCACACTTGAACTGGCCCTTGTCCGGGTCGCCGCCACAGCGCTCCGGCGCCGGACACGGCGTGACGTTGCCCTCCAGGTTGCAGTTGAGCGGGTCGCCGCAGTTGTCGAGCGTCTCGCCGCACTGGTAGCCGAGCTCGTCGCAGCCGAGCGCGGTACAGGCCGCGCCGTCCGCCAGCCGGTACGTGTCGTCGGCGTCCGGCGCGGCGTCGAGCAGCACCGCGCGGGCGTCGAGGCCCGCATCGGTCAGCTTGCCGGGCGGGTTGTCCGCGTCGTCCGGGGCCCAGCTCGCGTCCTCGCCGGCGTCGACCACCGCCGGGTCGTCCGAGCTACAGGCAGCAGTCACGGCCAGGAGGCCAACCCAGAGCAAGCGCAGACGAGGACCGGTCAAGGGCATGGAAAGTAAGGCGCAGAAAAGCTCAAAGCCCCGCCTCTTTCAAGGTCGTTCGGTGGCCCGGAGCGGGTAGCGGGCACGCTGGACCACAAAAGTTCGCGCCGGCGGTGACCGCCATCACGGGTCCACCGGGTTGCGCCAGCCTTTTGCGTGTGTTTGCTTTGCGGGCCATGCCACCCGCCGCCGACATGCCCAAGGCTTACGATCCGTCCCTCAGCGAGCGTAAGTGGTACGCGTACTGGGACGAACACGGCTTCTTCGGCGCCAGCAACGATCCCGAAGACACGCGCCCACCGTACGTCATCCCGATGCCGCCGCCGAACATCACCGGCACGCTGCACATCGGCCACGCCTGCCGCACCACGTTCGAAGACGTCTTAATCCGCTACCACCGGATGAAGGGCTTCAACGCGCTCTGGACGCCCGGCACCGATCACGCCGGCATCTCCGCGCAGGTGGTCGTCGAGCGTCAGCTCAAGGCCGAGGGCCTCACCCGGCACGACCTCGGGCGCGCGAAGTTCCTCGAGCGCATGTGGGACTGGCGGCGCCAGAGCGGCGACCGCATCCTCGAGCAGAAGCGCACGCTCGGCGCCTCGGCGGACTGGACGCGCACCAAGTTCACGATGGATCCCGATCTGTCGAGGGCGGTGCGCGAGGTGTTCGTGCGGCTCTACGAAGAGGGCCTGATCTACCGCGCCACGCGGCTGGTGAACTGGGACGTCGCCACCCAGACCGTGCTCAGCGATCTCGAGGTGCTCACCGAGGAGAACGTCGAGGGCGAGATGTACGAGTTCGCGTATCCGCTCGAGGACGGCGGCGAGCTGGTGGTGGCCACCACGCGCCCCGAGACCATGCTCGGCGACACCGGCATCGCGATCCATCCGGACGATCCGCGCTACACGCACCTGCACGGCAAGTTCGCGAAGCATCCGCTCGTCGAGCGGCGCATCCCGATCGTGCTCGACGCGGAGCTGGTGGACGTCAAGCTCGGCACCGGCGCCGTCAAGCTCACGCCCGCGCACGACTTCAACGACTTCGCGAGCGGCAAGCGCCACAAGCTCGAGGAGATCAGCATCTTCACGCTCGACGGGAAGATGAACGAGCTGACGGGCGAGTTCCGCGGGCTCGATCGCTTCGTCGCGCGCAAGGCCGTGAAGAAGAAGCTGGCCGAGCTCGGGCTCGAGCGCGGCAGCAAGAAGCACCTGATGACGCTGCCCAAGAGCGAGCGCTCGGGCACCGTGGTCGAGCCGATCATCTCGACCCAGTGGTTCATGAAGATGGAGCCACTCGCCAAGCCCGCGATCGCGGCGGTCGAGAACGGCGACACCGTGATCCTGCCCGAGGACTGGACCAAGACCTACTACCACTGGATGCGCAACATCCAGGACTGGTGCATCTCGCGTCAGCTCTGGTGGGGCCACGCGATCCCGGCCTGGTACTGCGAGAACGAGCACTGCACGGTCAGCCGTGAAGACCCCACGCGCTGCGCCCACTGCGACAGCACCAAGCTGCGCGCGGATGACGACGTGCTCGACACCTGGTTCAGCTCGGGCCTGTGGCCGTTCACCACGCTCGGCTGGCCGGACAAGACGCTCGACCTGCAGAAGTTCTACCCGGCCTCGGATCTGGAGACCGGCTACGACATCCTGTTCTTCTGGGTCGCGCGCATGATGATGATGGGCATCCACTTCCTCGGGAAGCCGCCCTTCAAGCGCGTGCTGCTCGCGGGCATGGTCACCGACGAGAACGGCGACAAGATGTCGAAGGTCAAGGGCAACGTGCTCGACCCGCTCGATATCATCCACGGCGCCACGCTGGAGCAGCTGCTCGAGAAGGCCAAGAAGAGCGGCGCGAGCGAGGGCGGCCTCAAGTACATCGCCAAGACCTACCCCGAGGGCTTCATCGCCTACGGCGCGGACGCGCTGCGCTACACGCTGCTCAGCTACTCGCCGCAGTCGCGCCGGATCGCGCTCAGCACCAAGCGCATCGAGGGCTACCGCAACTTCTGCAACAAGCTGTGGAACGCGTCGCGCTACGCGCTCGGCCAGCTCGACGACAGCACCGTCGCCACCGGCTCGCGCCCTGCGGCTTCGCTGTTGATCAATCGCTGGATCCTGTCGCGGCTGGAGAACGCGCTGACGACCGCGAACCAGGGCCTGGAGTCGTACCGGCTCGATGACAGCTCGCTCGCGCTCTACCACTTCGTGTGGAACGAGCTGTGCGACTGGTACCTGGAGCTGACCAAGCCCGTGCTGAGCGGCGGCTCGGTCGAAGAGGTGCGTGAGACACGCGCCGTGTTGGTGCACGTGCTGGAAGCGGTGCAGCGCGCGCTGCACCCGATGATTCCCTTCATCACCGAAGAGATCTGGCAGCGCATCCCCAAGCGCGACGTGGCGGAAGCGTGCATCGTCTCCAGCTATCCGCAGCCGGATCAGGGCCTGCGCGACGAAGCTTCCGAGCGCGAGATGACCTGGCTGACAGCCGCGATCACGAGCGCGCGCGGGCTGCGCGCCGCGAAGGACATCGCACCCAAGATCTCGATCCGGCTGACGCTCGAGGGCGATGACGACGCACGGCGCGCGCTCCTGAAGGCGCAGTCGAGCGCGATCGCAACGCTCTGCAACGCGAGCGTGGAGCTCGCGCACGCGCAGGGCGACGTCGCGACCGCGACCGCGGAGGGCATCACGGTGCACATGTCGCTCGAGGGCCTGCTCGACACCGAGAAGGAGAAGGAGCGCGTGGGGCGCGAGCTGGCCAAGGTCGAGAAGGACCTGGCCGTACTGGAGAAGAAGCTCGGCAACGAGAGCTTCGTCGCCCGCGCGCCCGCCGACGTCGTGGCCAAGGATCGCGAGCGGCAGTCCGAGCTCGCCACTGCACGCGGCAAGCTCAAGGACGCGCTCACCAAGCTCGCCGGTTGAGCAAGCGCACTTGATGCCTATCGATCACTGAGCGGCGGCGCGTGGGCGGGTATCGAAGCCGTGGAGGTTGTCGGGCGGCGACATCTCTGCGCTGCCGCTGGCGAGCGTGCCGATGCGCGGCAGCCGCACCACGAACGTGGAGCCCTTGCCGAGCTCACTGCGCACGGACAGCTCGCCGCCGTGCATGCGCACCAGCGAGCGCGAGATCGAGAGCCCGAGCCCCGTGCCGCCGTACTTGCGCGTGTCGCCCTGGTGTACCTGCTCGAAGCTCGTGAAGATGCGCTCGTGGTGCTCGGCGGCGATGCCGATGCCGCGATCCTCGATCGCGATCGTCTCGCCCTCGGCCCCCGCGCTCTCCCAGCGCACGCTCACCGTGGTATTCGGCTCCGAGAACTTGATCGCGTTGGCGATCAAGTTGATCAGCACCTGCTTGAGCCGCAGCATGTCCGCCAGCAATGGCAGCCTGGGCGACGGCGTGTAGTCGAGCTCGATCGCGATGCCCTTGCGCTGCGCGAGGTCGATCATCTGATCGCACACCTCGCGGATCAGTGCATCGAGGTCGACCGGAGCGAGCGCGAGCTCGAAGCGCCCAGCCTCCAGCTTGCTGTAGTCGAGCACGCCGTTGACCATCTGCAGCAGGTGCTGGCCCGAGCGCTCGATCTTCTGCAAGAAGCGCAGGTAGCGCGCCTCGTCGCCGCGAAACTTGATCTTGCGCCCCTCCACCAGCGTGCCGGTGCGCTGGCAGCTCGCGCACGGCGTGTGCGCCTCGATCACGTCCGCCTCGTCGAGCAGGAAGCTGGCCCGGCACTCGCTGCACACCGCGTTGCGCTCGCTGGCGAACTCGTTGATCAGGCCCTGCGGGATGTTGATGATCGCGTTCAGCGGCGTGCGCAGCTCGTGGGACATGGTGGCCACGAACTCGTCCTTTGCCTTGGTGGCGCGGTTGGAGGCGTCGTTCGCCTGCTCGGCGCGCGCGAGCGCCAGCTGCAGCTCCTCGACGTTGCTCTGCAGCTCCGCGTTCATGGTCGAGAGCGCTCGTCGCATGCTGCCGGCGAGCGAGGCCAGCGCGAGCGATGAGGTCACGCCGTGCACGACCAAGCCGATCGGCAGCGCCCACACGAAGCCCGGCCACGCCGGCAGCAAGCCGCTGTAGCGCAGCACCGCGATCGGGATCGCGACGCAGAGCGCGATCCAGCTGCGTCGGTACAGGGTGAGCTCGGGCATCGGGAAGGACCCGAGCAGGTACAGCAGGACCGGGCCCGACGCACCGAGCGTGAACAGCACCGCGGCCAACACCCGAAAGCACAGGCCGGTGGGCGCCAGCGCGCAGAACGCCAGCAACAGGAAGGTGCCCCGCACCGCTGCGCGGAAGTAGCGCTCGACGTCCCCGCGACGCGAGAGGCGCCGGACCACCGCGCTCATGAACAGCGCGATGAACAGCGCCGCCAGCGCCATCGCCAGCGGGCCCAGGCGCGCACACAGGCGGGGGAGCCCCGTGAACAAGAACTGCGACTGCTGGCCGTTGAGGCACAACATCACCAGCCACATCGAGATCGACGCCAGCGCGTAGTACAGGTGCTCGAGCTGCCGGACCGTCGCGAACACGCCGAGGTTGTAGAGCGCGAGCATCAGCAGCGCGCCGTAGAAGAACCATTGCACCAGGCTCACGCGCTCGTGATGGACCGCGTAGGCCGCGGGCTGCCATACCCGAATCGGGGCGCGCAGCACGTCATCGCTCTGCACCCGCAGATAACACTCGGCCGCATCTCCGGGTGCGCTCGTCAGCGCGAACACGGGGCTCGCCGCACCGAGCTCGCGGGCCTGAAAGGGGATCGCATCACCCGCGTGATGGACCTCGACGCGCCCGTCGAGATGGCGCACGTAGAGGTCCACGGAGTCGAGCGTGGGCTCGTCCAGCTCGAGCAACCAGCGCACCGGCTTCGTGCCTGCGTTGCGCACCGCGAAGCGCACCCACAGCGCGGAGTAGCTGAAGCCGAACGAGAGCTCGTCGCGCGCGTTCGGCACGAAGCGCGCGCCGGAGACGTGCTCGAAGGTGAGCTTGCCGGCGGGATCTTCCAGCACGGAGAGCTGCGACGTGAGCGTCAGCTCGGGCGTCAGGCGGTCCAGGGCGAGCTGCGCGTGCGCGACCGTACAGACGCACCAGGCCGCGAGCAGGGCCAGCAGCCTCACGACGCCTTCTCCAGGGCGGTCCGCGGAGCGTGCGGCACGCGCACCGTAAAGGTAGCGCCCTTGCCCAGCGCGCTGCGCACGTACAGCTCGCCGCCGTGCATGCGCACCAACGAGCGCGAGATCGAGAGCCCGAGCCCCGTGCCGCCGTACTTGCGCGTGTCGCCCTTGTGCACCTGCTCGAAGCTCGTGAAGATGCGCTCGTGATCGGACTCGGCGATGCCGATGCCCTGGTCGTCGACCGTGATCAGCTCGCTGTCGTCCTGCGACGTCCAGCGCACGGTGACCACGCTGTGCGCGGGCGAGAACTTGATCGCGTTCGCGATCAGGTTGACCAGCACCTGCTTGAGGCGCAGGCCGTCCGCGCTGAGCGGCGCCTGCGCGCCCTGCTGCGGGACCAGCACCAGGTCGATGCGCTTGCGCTGCGCGCTGTCGATCGTCTGCTCGATCACCTCGCGCAGCAGCGCCTCCAGATCGACCGGCCCGAACACGAGCTGGAAGCGACCCGCCTCCAGCTTGCTGTAGTCGAGCACGCCGTTGACCATCTGCAGCAGGTGCTGCCCCGAGCGCTCGATCTTGTGCAGGAAGCGCAGCGCGCGCGCGCCATCGCCGCGGTAGCGCACCTTGCTGCCCTCGACGAGCGTGCCGCGGCTGCCGCAGTCTTCGCACAGGGAGTCGGCGTCGACGTGATCTTGCTCGTCGAGCAGGTAGGCGGCGTCGCAGCCCGCGCAGCGCGCGCTGCGCTCGCGCACGAACTCACCCGCCAGGCCCTGCGGGATGTTGATGATCGTGTTCAGCGGCGTGCGCAGCTCGTGCGACATCGTGGCCATGAACTCGTCTTTGGCCTTGGTCGCGCGCACGGCGTTGTCGTTCGCCTCTTCGGCGTGTAGCAGCGCCTGCTGCAGCTGCTCGACGTTGTGCACCAGCTTCTGGTTGGTCGAGGCGATCTCGCTGCGCAGGCGGTTCGCGAGCGCCGCCAGCGCCAGCGAATTGATCACGCAGTAAGCCATGAAGCCCACCGGCAGCGCGCCCTGCGTGAAGCGATCGTCGGGCATCAGGCCGGCGTAGCGCAGGATCGCGATCGGCACCGACAGGATCAGCGCGTACCAGGCCAGGCTGTACCAGGAGAGCGCGGGGATGCGGTACTTGCGTACCGCGTACAGGATGATCGGCCCGGAGACCGTGAGCAGGAACAGGAGCCCGCACAAGAGCCGGAGCCCCACACCCGTGTTCAACACGCAGGCGAGCGCGAGCAAGCCGCAGAGCGAGTACGCGGTGCGCAGCATCTGGCGCGCCAGCTCGTGCACGGTGCCGAGCCGCTCGGTCGTCGCCCACGTGAAGAAGGCCACCGTCACCATCGCGAACGCGATGCTCACCGACGTGAAGCGATCGGCAAGCCGCGGCTGGTCGGGAAAGAACAGCTGCCCGACTTGCCCGCCCAGGCTCATCATCACGATGGCCAAGCTCAGCGCGACCAGCGCGAACCAGGCGTACTCCTGCTGACGGACCATGGCGAACACGCCCACGTGGTAGACGGCGATCAACAGCAGCGCGCCCAGGAACACCACGTGCACCAGCATGTCGCGGTCGTGCTCGCGCCGGTATGCGTCCGGCAGCCACGCGCGCAAGGGTGCGCGCAGGACCTCGTCGCTCTGCACGCGCACGTAGTACGTCGCCTCTCGACGAGCCGGGCTCTCCAGCTCGAAGACGTGGCTCACGTGCGGCAGCGAGCGCTGCGCGAACGGCAGCGAGTCGCCGCCCTGCAGGTGCTCGGTGTGGCCGTCCGGATGCACGATGTAGAGGTCGACGTGATCGAGCGTGGGCTCGGCCAGCTCGAGCAGCCAGCTCACGGTCCGGGCGCTCTCGTTGCGGACCTGGAAGCGCAGCCACAGCGCGGAGAAGTCGAACCCCAGCGAGAGCGAACGACCTGCATTGTCGTCGAACGTTCGCGCGCGCACGTCGGCGAGACTGAGCTGCGCGGACGGATCGTGCAACAGACCGACCTGATGCTCGAGGTCGCGCACGTCGCGCAGCTGATCGAGGGCGAGCGGCTGTGCGTGCACGAGGCTCGGCAGCAGGCAGAGCGCCAGCGCGGGCAGCCAGTTCATTCGCCCGCCCTCGGCAGGACTTGCACGCGCGCGCTGGCGGCCTGGCTGCGCAGGCGGCCGGCCAGCGGGCGCACCAGGCGGATCAGCACGAGCGACGAGAGTGCGAGCAACAGGCCCAGCTCCACGCGCAGCACGAGGCCGGTGTGCACCAGCCACGCGAGCGGCAGCAAGAGCAGCATTGCGTAGGCCGCGGCCCGACACGGCCGCGCGAGCTGCGCATGAGCGCGCAGCTGGTCGGCCGCGCCGAACGCGAGGCTCACCATCGCGAGCGCCACCGTGAGCGCGGGCAAGTGCACCACCGCGCGTGGCGAGTCCGGCAACAGGAACTGCGCGAGCTGCCCGCTGAAGCTCATCAGCACGCCGGCCAGCGAGAGCACGAACAGCGCGCGCCACGCGCCCTGCATCCGGCGCACGCGCGCGTTCAGCTGGGAGAGCGCGAGCGTCAGCAGCGCGCCGAGACACAGTGCGCGCAGCAGCAGCTCGCGCTCGTGGTGCTCGGCGTAGGCGGCGTAGCTCCACGCCCGCAGCGGCGCGCGCAACACCGGCCCCCCACGCACGCGCAAGTAGTAGATCGCGGCCTCGTGCGGCGCGTTCTCGAGCGGGAACACGAAGTTGGCATGCCCGAGCGCGCGGTTCGCAAACGGCAGCGCGCTGCCCGTCCGCCAGCTCTCGCTGCGGCCGTCGCGGTGCACCACGTAGAGGTCGACGTGCTCCAGCAGAGGCTCGGCGAGCTCGAGCAGCCAGCGCGCCGGTGCGGCACCGTCATTGTGCGCCGCGAAGCGCAG
>DASUME010000878.1:0-7217 GCA_036277895.1 Polyangiales bacterium | reverse complement strand
GCGAGCCAGAGGCGCAGCACGTCCTGCGTCTTCTTGGCGTCGATATCGGGGAAGTTGGCGCCGCGCGTGCACGGCGTTGTCTCGGACGTATCGACCAAGGACTCGACGAACTTCTTCCAGCCCGCGAACATGCCATCGGGCGGCATCATGCCATCGCGCACCTGCTGCCAGATGCTGTTGCGCTCGCTGAACACCTTGCGCTGGCGCTCGCGCAGACCGTTGATCTCCGCGGCGTCGAGCACGGCGTACGGGCGACCGTTGTCATTCTGTTCGCTTGCCGTGGAGCTCGTGGCGGCGACCGGTTTCAGATCGAAGTCGAGCCCCGCGGGGGCGCCGTGACGATCGTCGCCTTTCGCCGTCGAGTTGTGGCAACCCGAGGCGCAAGCTTGATTCAGGATCGCCTGCCCGCCGTACTCGACGTGTCCGCCGTTCAAGACGGTGTCGAGGCCGCGGGTGCCGCCGTCGTAGCAATCGCCAACGTCTTCCGTGCAGCCCGTCGCGATCGTGATCAGGGCGCACAGCGCGCCGGCTACTGCGTTGCGTTTCATGGTCTCCCGGAATTGAGACGTGCGCCTCGTACCGTCAAGCCTACATCGGCCTCGACGGCTTCAAGCTATCAGAAACGCCTCGATCGCGGGCCGGTCAAGCGGCGGGGGCGCAGCTGGCGAGGGACTCGCGCAGCTTGTCGCGCACACGCACCTCCAGCTGGCGCACGCGTTCCTTGCTCACCCCGAGCTCGCGGCCGAGGGCCTCCAGCGTACAGGGCTCGTCGCTCAGGAAGCGCGCGTGCACGATCCGGCGCTCGCGGCGATCGAGCCGGCGCAGCGCGGAGCGGACCGCGCTCTTGTTGGCGTCGTTGGCGCGGCGCGCGAAGGCGATCTCCTCCGGGGACGGCTGATCGCTCTCGAGCCGCTCGATGCCGGGGCCGCGCGCGCCGTCGAAGGTCTGGTCGAGCGAGGTGTCGACGTGCGCGAGGATCGGCCACAACATCTCGCAGCGCGCGATCGGCATGCCGCTGCGCGCGGCGAGCTCGGCCGGGTTCTCCACTCCTTCGCGACGAAACGCGCGCAGCGCGCGGCGCTCGGAGCGCGTGGTGCCGAGGCGCACGATCCGGTAGCTGCGCACGAGGTAGTCGCGGATCTCGGCGCGGATCCAGTACACGGCGTACGTGATCAGCCGGACGTGCTTGTCCGTGTCGTACTTCTCGGCGGCGCGCAGCAAGCCGAGGTTGCCCTGCTGCACGAGGTCCTCGATCGGCACGCCCCAGCGCCGGTACTCGACCGCGATCCGGATGACGAACGGCAAGCAGGCCGAGACGAGCTTGTCTCCCGCGCGCTTGTCTCCGGCCTTGTATGCCTTCGCCAAGACCTGTTCGGCCTCGGCATCGAGAGGAGCGACGCCACGCAGAGAACCGATGTACTCGTCGAGACCCGAGCGAAACATGGACAGCTCCTTCTGGCGTGCTCGCAACGCGACGAGTCACACCGACGGGCTCCCCTTTTGCAGTGCGCGTGCCGGCTATTTCCTCAGCGATTGCGCTCGTGCTCGCGCGCCATCTTCGCCGAAGGCGGCAGGTTGCCGCGGCAGCTTGCCGCGGCAATCCAAGCTGCAGCTGCCGCCTGGTGATCCGCAAGTTTCGCAGCCGCAGCGCGTCAAAAAGACGTAGGGCCGGTCTCGTCTCGAGACCAGCCCTTTTCTGACGCGCAGACGATCAGTGAGCGGCGGGAGCTTCGGCCAACGGGGCGCTGTCGGAGCGCACTTCGAGGCGGTAGCGGCTGTTCGCCGTCTGCAGATAGTAAATCTCGCGACCGGCCAGGCGCAGGATGCGCTTCACGGGCGTGGTCACGTACTCATGGAGGCCATCGGGGAACTCGATGACGACGACCGCGCCCTTGCGCGGTGCGCGCAGTAAGCGGCCAACGACGGCTCGCCCGGGCTTGCGCCCCACCTTACGCAGCACGACCTCCACGTTTTTCAAACTAGCACAGGGCCTGAGGCCGCAAAAGCGGGATCTCTGGATCCGACACGTCACTCGGGGCGGTTCGCGGAAACTGCGCACCGGACCACGATGGCGCGTGGCCCAGCTTCCCGGTGCAGCTCCCTGGCAGCGGGGGCCTCAGGCCAGGCTCAGCTGGCCGAGACGGGCTACCAGCTCCCCGAGCAGCTGCTGCAAGCGCGCGAAGTTCTCGGACTTCCGGACACAGGACAGCTCGTCCATGTAGAGCGCGCGATTGATCTCGATCTGGATCGCGTGCTGCCCCAACGCGGGACGCCCGTAGTGGCCGGTCGTGAAACCGCCGCGGTAGGGGTCGTCGTGGCGAACGCTGAGGCCAGCGGCGCGGAAGTGTTGCTCGACCAGCTCCAGCACGCGCGGATCGCAGCTGCTGCCGCCGAGGCTGCCGGGCACGATGTCCGCCCGGCGCTCGATGTCGCGCGCGCCCCGCCGCACCGCCGAGGGCATCGAGTGGCCCGCGATCAGCACCACGTAGCCGAACTGCTCCTTGGTGCGCTCGACCTCCTCGCGCAGCCGGGAGTGATAAGGCGTGTGGTACAGCTCGATGCGCCGGCCCACGGCGGTCGCGTCGAGCGGGCTGCGCAGCGCGGGCCGCCCGTCGGTAGTGACCTTCCACACCACGCCCCGAGGCTGCGCGATGCGGCCCTCGTCTCCACCGAGCTCGAAGTCGTCCGGAGAGCGGTTCAGGTCCACCACGTAGCGCGACACGCGCGCGCTGAGCAGCGCCGCACCCTGGGTCGGCGCCTGCGCGAAGAGCTCGTCTACATAGAGGTCGGCGTCGCGCTTGCGCGTGTCCTCGCCCGCGAGGATGTCGTCGCGCAGCGGCTCCGGGATCGAGAGTCCCGCGTGGGGGACCTCGACCAGGACGGGCGTACGGCCGTGCGACGGAGCGGCAAAGTCGAGCACGGCCGACATAGCTGAGGCATTAGCCCGGCTGTCGCGCGAACGCCACTCAGACTCACCGACCCCGTCCGGGAAGGCGGATCACGCGGCGCGGAGCAGCTCGCAGCTGAGGCCCAAGTACAGGGCCCGATAGACATCCTCGAGCTCGACGCCGCGTAGGGCGGACTCGCGCATGGCGATCGAGGCCAGCGTGCCCTGCCCGTTCACATCGGCGATCAGCGCGGACCACTCGGCGGGCAGACGATACACCGAGACCGGCATCGGTGCGGCCGAGCCGCGCAGCAGCACACGCTCACGGATCGGCTCCAGCGCGGACTCCAGCTCGTCCGGGTGCGTCGCGAAGGCCGCGTCGCGCAGCAGCTCGAACGGGTCCTGCATGATCGCGAACGTCTCCTCCTGCGCGCGTGCGCCGCGCACGAAGCTCCACTGGCCGGAGCGCCAGCGGAACGCCTCCAGGAAGCGGCGATGCACCTGCTGCTGCACGGCCTTCACCAGCGCCATCGGCCGCATGATGCCGAGCCCCACCAGCGCGTCGCCGAGCCGGCCGTCGTAGCGGTGCAGTACCGCCAGCGCCATGTCGACCTCCATGCGCAGGCAGACGCCGGTGCTGATCAGCTGCTCGCCGAGCAGCTCGCTGCGATCGGTCGACGCCACGTAGTCGGGCCGCCCGTCGACGAAGTACAGCTTCTTCTGCCGCTCACCATCGCGCAGGTGGAGCATGCCGGTCTCTTGTCGCTGCGCGATGCGATACACGACCGGCAACAACGACGCGCGCTGCAGCCCGCCTTGCATCGTCGGGGACGAGACCTCGCGCGCACGCCACTGCAGCGCGGGCGTGCTCAAGAAGCGGCGCAGCTCCTCGAGCGTTCCGGCGCGCTCGAAGCTCTGGCCCACACGGCAGAGCATCGAGTCCGAGTCGACGATGCCGCCGAGGATCAGCTCGACCAGCTCGGAGTACGACACGGGCCCGAGCAGGCCGCTCTCCGTGCGCACGCGGTAGCGCGTGGACTCGGCGAGGTTGGGCTCGGTGAGATCGTCGGTGCCAGGATCGAGGTTGAGCAGCTCGTTCGGCTTCAGCGACGACTCGTTGGACAGCGTGTCGCCCGGCTGCGGCTCGACCAGCTCCATCCGCGCGAGCAAGCGCGCGAGCCGGGAGGCTGCCGAGCTGACGCCCCGCCGCTGCATGACTTCCTGCAGCATGCGCAAGAAGGTGGCCGAGTCCGGGCGATCGTCCGAGCGCTTCGCGAGGCCGCGCTCGATCAGCGCGCGTAGGTCCGCGGGCACACGCCGCTTGGTGCCGTCGAGCACGCCGAGATCGACGTCGCGGATGCGCATCAGCACGTCGAGGTCCTGGCCTTTGCCGAACAGCGGCTCCGCGATCAGCATCTCGCTGAGGATCGTAGTCAGCGTGAACACGTCGCTGCGGCCGTCGAGCTCCTTGCCGAGCACCTGCTCGGGGCTCATGTAGCCGAGCTTTCCGCGCAGCTGGCCGGTCTGCGTACGCGCCTCGAAGCTGGCGGCGCGCGCGATCCCGAAGTCGCTCAGCTTCACGTGGCCGTCGCGCGTGAGCAGCAAGTTCGCCGGGGAGACGTCGCGATGCACGAGCCGCAGCGGATCGCCGAGGTCGTCGCGCAAGGCGTGCGCATAGGCCAGCGCAGAAGCGGCTTCGTGCACGATATGCAGCGCCACATCGAGCGGCACCGCTTCGTCGCGCTGCGCCACCGAGCGCAAGAGCTGGTTCACGTTGGAGCCGTCGATCAGCTCCATGGCGATGAAGAACGTGCCCTCGGTCTGCCCGAAGTCGAACACCTGCACGATGTTCGCGTGCGACAGCCGCGCGGCCAGGCGCGCCTCGTCGATGAACATGTGCACGAAGTCGTGCTCGATCGCGAACTGCGGGAGGATGCGCTTGAGCGCCACGCGCTTCTCGAAGCCGTGCGGACCCATGCGCTTGGCGACGAACACCTCGGCCATGCCGCCGGCCGCGAGCCGGCGCTCGATCTGATAGGGCTCGTCGATGTGCTGGCTCAGAGCGCGCGCCTTCCCCGTGGCGACTCTGCGAATCCCCTCGCAAAGCGCACCTGCTCCTCAAGGATAGGGAACAACCATCGGTGATCTCAAGCGCAGCGAGCCGATACAAAGACCACACCGCCTACCGCCGCACACAATGAGGTCAATCAAGCGAGAAAAGAGCCAGAATGGATGGCTGACAAACCCTCTTCTCAAGCCAACGGGACCCGCGACATGATGGACCGTCGTCGATTCTGAGTGTTTAGAGGGGAGCTTCCAGAAGCATGGCCGCGAACAAGGCTTCTTCACGCCGCTCGCAGCAAGACGAGTACATCGGCAAGGTCGTCGCAGGGCGCTATCGCCTGGAGACGTTGCTTGGCGAAGGTGGCATGGGCGTCGTTTATCGCGCGCGTCACGTGCTCATCGATCGCGTCGTCGCGCTGAAGCTGATTCGTCCCGACCTGCGTGGCGAGACGCACCTTCGGGCGTGGATGCTGCGCGAAGCACGCGCAGCCAACCGCGTGGATCACGCGCATATCGTCGACATCCACGACGTGGGCGAGACCGAAGACGGAGAGCTCTATCTCGTGATGGAGTACCTCGTCGGTCAGTCGCTCTCGCACGAGTGTGGCAAGGGTCCGATGCCGCTCACGCGCGCGGTCGACATCCTCGAGCAGATGTGTGCGGCGCTGGCGCGCGCGCACGATCTGGGCGTGGTGCACCGCGATCTGAAGAGCGACAACATCATGCTCACGTCGCGCGGTGGTCGCCGCGACTTCGTGAAGATCCTCGACTTCGGGCTGGCGGCGCTCGCGCGCGATCCGCGGCTGGCGCCGAAGGGCGCGGTGTTCGGAACGCCCGAGTACATGTCGCCCGAGCAGGCGCGCGGCGAGGACGCCACGGCGCAGAGCGATCTCTACGCGCTCGGCATCCTGTTCTACGAGATGGTCACCGGCCAGCTGCCGTACCGCTCGAACGATCGCGAGACGCTGCTCGAGATGCAGCGCTCGCAGGGCGCGCCGAACCCGCGCAAGCTGCGCCAAGATCTGCCGTCGGCCGCCGAAGCCATCATCATGAAGCTGCTGGAGAAGGAGCCGCGCAAGCGCTTCCGCGACGGCCACCACCTGCAAGAAGAGCTGAAGGCGTTCCAGCGCTCGCTGCCGCAGACGCCGTGGGACGCGCCGGCCAACACCAACGTGCAGGACGCGCCGCAGCAGCTCGCGCCGCCACCGCCGCCCGCGCATCAGGTGCCGCCGGTGGTCGAGTGGGGCACGCGCGCCGCGCACTTCCAGCGTATGGTCGCGCGCGCCTACCCGAACGGGAAGGCGCCGCCGGACGTGCAGGGCGCGATCGAGAAGCTGTGGGAGGTCTCGGCCAAGTCTTCGCGCCTCGAGGGCGAGCTGGCCTCGCACTCGCGCAAGCTGGAGGCGATCGAGCGCCGCGGTCGTGCGCTGCGCGCAGAGATCGGCCGCAAGGTGGAGGAGCTGGCCGCCGAAGAGTCGCGCACGCTGCGTGAAGCGGGCGGCGAGCGCGAGGAGGCCGAGCGTGTGCTCGGCTCGATCAAACAATCCGAGAAGCGCGCCACGGAAGCCGCCTCGCGCGCCGATCAGACGGCCAAGGAAGTGCGCGACGTGGCGACGCTACGCCGCGTCTTCGAAGAAGCTGGTGCGGCGCGCGCGCAGGTCGAAGAGCTCGCGCGGATCGCCCAGCGCCACGAGGGCCGCGCCGCCCAGCGCGAGGAAGCCGCGAAGGATCTACGCCGCCAGATCGACGAGCTGAAGGCGCAGCTGTCGCGCTACGGCGATGCGCTGGAGAACGATCTCGCCACCGGCCGCGAGCGCATCGCAGTCCGCGTACGCGAGGCGCTCGGCTACGAGGCCGCGTTCGTGAGCTCGACGGCGCTGCTGATGACGCACCTGAAGGGCCGCCCCGAGTGCCGCGAGCTGATCGAGGAGCTGGAGCAGGCCACCAACTCCACGACGATCATCTCGAAGCTGGCCGCGCAGTCCCTCGCACAACCCGCGTCCTGATCTTCCTGCCCGTGCCCCTGCCCCTGCCCCTCTCGGGCTCGTGCAGGGCTTCGGCGATAAGAGTCGGGCAGGGGCAGGGGCACGGGCACGGGGGAGCGGCAAGACTTGCGCTGGTGGGGGGCTCAGCTAATCTGCGCGCCTCTACTCGGCCGAGTGGCGGAATGGCAGACGCGGCGGATTCAAAATCCGCTGTCCTTACGGATGTGTCGGTTCGAGTCCGACCTCGGCTACTGATAACAACGGGGAGGTCACGCGACCTC
>DASUME010000877.1:0-10012 GCA_036277895.1 Polyangiales bacterium | reverse complement strand
ATGGGAGCGAATGTCGCGATCGAAGCCCTTCAGCACGGTGTCGCCGCGAAAGACGAGCGTCACCTCGCAGCCGAGCGCGTTGAAGATGCCTGCAAACTCCACCGCGATGTAGCCGCCGCCTACGATCACGATTCGCTTGGGCAGCTCCGGGAGGTCGAGGGCCTCGTTGGAGGTGATCGCATGTTCGATGCCTGGGGTCGGCGGCAGCACGGGTCGACTGCCCGTGGCCACGAGGATGCGCCTTGCGGTGACCCTGCGCTCGCCAACCTGAACGGTGTTGCGATCGAGGAGCCGGCCGCGCCCCACCACGAGCTCGACCCCAGCGCTCGTCAGCATCCCGCGGTAGATCGCGTTCAGGCGATCGAGCTCCAGGTTCTTGGCCGCGATCAAGCTGGGCCACGAGAACTTGGCCGGGGGGATGCTCCACCCGAAGCCCCGCGCTTCTTCGAGCTCCTCGGCGACATGTGCCCCGTAGACGAGCAGCTTCTTGGGAACGCACCCGCGCATCACGCAGGTGCCACCCACGCGGCTGTCCTCGCAGATACCGACGCGCGCGCCATACGCCGCCGCACGCCGCGATCCCGCGACGCCGCCAGAGCCAGCGCCGATCGTGAACAGGTCGAACTCGTATTGCTGGGACATCGAGCGAGCCTCACTTGCCTGGGAACGAGCCAGTCGGAGCGTACAACCTCATTCTGACTCCCGCCCTGTGCAGCGTCGAAGCGAGCGCGGATGCGGGCAGCTCACCTCGCCAGGTGCACCACGAACGGGTACTCGACGACCACGAAGCTCCCGTTCTCAGGCTTGGGAAAGCTCCACTGGGAGACACGCTCGACGACACAACATCCGAGCTCGGATGCGTCCAGCTCGCTCGAGCCTAGGTTGACCTGAGGCACACGTCCGGTCGCGTCGATCACGAAGCGCACGACCACGCGGCCACCGCTCTCGCTCGAGTCGTGCAGCGCTGCCTCGTAACACTTCTGAACTTCCTCGATGTGGGCGCGGATGGTGGCCTGCACCTCGGCGCCGTTCACCGTGCCGGTTGCGGCGCCCGGTCGGCTGGCTCGCCAGACGTTCTCGTACTCCAGCGCGTTGGAGGCGCGCTCCAGGTCTCGCTGCACGGGAATGCTGACGCCCGGCTCCGAGACGCTGGTGCACGCGTGCACGCGAGGAGCCCCGGTGGGCGGGGTGGAGCGCTGGGCGCAGGACGCCGCGAGCAGCGAGAGCAACACGTGTGTGCAAGCGGCTCGAGTCATGAAGCAGAGGCTATCATTCCTCATCAGCGTGCCACCAGCGCAGCAGCCCTCGCGCCGCTCGCTCGGAAGGCGCTCAGATCAGGATGACGCGGAACTTGCACTCTTGCGTGCAGCCGATGCTGCCGCTCGGTCCGTCGTCGCACTGCTCCTGCCCGTCTTGCACGATGCTGTCACCGCAGTGCGGAGCGCGCGTGCAGCTGGCGTTGCAGCCGCCGTAGCTTCCGGTGTTGTTCGCGGCACCGTCGTCGCATTGCTCGGGGCCGTTGCGCACGCCGTCGCCGCAGGCGGGCACGTTGCGCTTGCACTCGAGGCTGCAGCCCATGCCGTTGGCGGAGTACGCGACGTTGCCGTTCGGGTCGTCGCACTCCTCGCTGCCGTTGGTCGCGCCGTCGCCGCAGTACGGGCCCCAGGAGCAGTCGCTGCGGCAGCCGTCGTACGCTCCGTCGCTGTTGGCGGTGCCGTTGTCGCACTGCTCCACGGACGCTTCGACGACGCCGTCGCCGCAGCGGGGCACCAGCGTGCAGCCGGGGCCGCACGCATCCGCTCCGTACGCGTACGCGTCTTCGTTGAAGCCGTTGTCGCACGCTTCCTGCGCCGCCTGCCGGACGCCGTCGCCGCAGCGCGGCCCTTGCAGGCAGGCCGTGGTGCACGCGCCGTAGGCAGGGTTCGAAGCGGGCGAGTTGCTGGTGCCGTCGTCGCACTCCTCGCCCTCCGCTTGCTGGCGCACCATGTCGCCGCAGTGCGGTCCGAGCTGGCAGGCGGTCGTGCAGCCGCCGTAGCCCACGCTCGCGGGCACGGCATTGGAGCTGCCGTAGTCGCAGACCTCGTTGGGGCTCTTGATGCCGTCGCCGCAGAACGGCTGCACCTGGCAGCTGCTGCTGCACTGCGCGGTGTTCGGCGGCTCGCAGGTCTCGGGGCCGTTGCGCGTGCCGTCGCCGCAGGAGGGCGCAAGGCGGCAGTCGAAGCCGCAGCCCGTGCCGTTCGCCTGGTAGGCGACCTTGGTGGCGTCGTCGCACTGCTCGCTGCCATTGCGGACGCCGTCGCCGCAGTAGCCGCCGAAGCCCCTGCAGTCGGTGGCGCAGCTGCCGTAGCCGCCGCTGTTGACGCCGTCGTCGCACACCTCGCCTGCAAAGGCCTGGAGCACGCCGTCACCGCAGTACGGTGCCGGACGGCAGTCGAAGCCGCAGCCGCCCGCGGACTGCTGGTAGGTCACCTTGCTCGCGCTGTCGCAGGTCTCGTTCGGGCCCTGCGTCACGCCGTCGCCGCAGAAGTTGATGCTGCAGTTGGCGAGGCAGACGTTGTAGCCGCTGCTGAGCCCGCTGTTGGTGTCGCACGTCTCGTTGCCGGCGCGGATGCCGTCTCCGCAGGTCGTGGCGCAGGTTGAGCGCGGCGCGAGGAAGCCATCGAGCGTCAGCTGGAAGTTGGAGCCCGTGGGGTTGCGCTCCGCGTGGAACAGCACGATCTCGTAGACCTCGCCCTTGGTCAGCCCGAAGCGTCCGTCCGTGTTGTCCGCCTGCTCCATCGTGGTGTAGGTCGTGCAGCTCGTGGAGCTCGGCGCAGAGCAGCCGTTGTCCACCTGGAGGTTGCAGCTACCGTTCTCGTCGCCGAGGATCACGCGCCCGAGCTGCGGGCAGTGAATGCCGCCCACGTCGACCGCCAGGCGCCCGTTCACGAACACCCAGACGTCGTCGTCGCCCTGGAACGTCAGCAGCTCGCCGCCGCGGTACTGGAAGAAGTAGCGCAGCTCGGTGGTGAAGTTGAAGTTGTGCGTCTGACCCGGCGTGTTTCCGAAGCCACGCCCGTCGAGGTTGAAGAAGCTGGCGCTGCTGAACTGGTAGGCGCTGGTGGTGCCCACGCGGCTCAGCCGCAGCACGTCGGGTGTGCTCGGTGGCGTGGTGGGGCTCGCGATCGGCCCGGGGTTGGCGTACATCTGGATGACGCCGTTGGTGCCGGTGAGGTTCGTCGTGTTCGCGTCGCGGTACCAGAGCGAGAACGCGCTCACGTTGTCGACGATCGTGTTCGACACGCCCTTCGCGTCGCGCGGCTTGCCGGCGCTGTCGAGCAGGCCGCAGGTCGCCGCCGTCGGCGTCGCGTTGTAGTTCGACGTGCTGCACAGCTGCCCGGTGATGCCCCAGTCCGAGCCCGACCCTGCGAACTCGTTCATGTGCTTGAAGTGGGGGTGGCCGCCTGCCTGCCCGCGCGGCTTGAAGTCGCGGTACGTCACGCGGAAGTCGAGCGTCGAGGGATAGTTGATCGTGGTCTCGTTGCAGGTCCAGCCGGACTCCTCGCTGCAGCTGGAGGAGCAGCCGTCTCCGCTCGTGCGGTTGCCGTCGTCGCAGCCTTCGTTGAGCGTCTTGAAGCCGTCGCCGCATGCCTGCGCGCTGTTGCTCGGTGTGCCGCTCGCGTCGTGCGTGAAGCTGGGCTCGAGCTGGCAGGTGGGGCTGCAGCCATCGCCCGCGATGTCGTTGCCGTCGTCGCAGCCCTCTCCGCGCTGCACCACGGGCACGCCCGTGTTGGCGGTGCCGCACAGGGTGCGCGCGCAGCTCTTGCCGCTCGCGTTGCAGTCGTAGCCGGGCTGCACGAAGCAGTTGCTGCAGCCGGCACTCGTCTCCTCGCAGCTCTCGCCGGGCTGCAGCACGCCATCGCCGCAGATCGGCTTGCAAGACAGGTTGGGCGGGCACACGTAGCCCGCCTCCACCGTGCAGGTCGCGCTGCAGCCGTCGTTGCCGACAGGCGTGCCAGGTGCACCGGGCGTCCCGGGGCCGTCGTCGCACTGCTCGTTCGGCGCGCGCAGGCCGTCGCCACATCGCGAGCGCACGCACGTCGAGGGTGCGCCCGAGCAGTAGTAGCCGGTCGTGATCTCGCAGCTCGAGGGGTCGCAGCCCGGGATCGAGCTCGGCCCGGGATCACACTCCTCGCCGCTCTGGATGGTGCCATCGCCACAGCTCGGGATCTGGAAGCAGTAGCCGGCACGCGGGCACGCCCAGCCCGCCGTGATCTGACAGCTGCTGCAGCCCGGGATGTTGCAGGGTGGGGCGCCGGCGCAGGCGGGGTCGCACTGCTCGGCCAGGTTCACCGTGCCGTCGCCACACACGCCCGGATCACTGGCGATCTGAAACGAACTGCAAGCCTGCGCCGGGTCCTGGCTGGTCGACGTGCAGCTCGTGTCCGCCTGCGCGCAGCGGTTCGAGAGATTTCCTGGATCACAGATCTCGCCGGGATCGACGCAGCCGTCGCCGCACACGATGGACGACGTGCAGGCGCCGGCCGCGCTCGGGCAGCTGAAGTAAGGTTCCTTCTTGCAGGCCGCGGAGCAACCGTCGCCGCTGACCTGGTTGTGGTCGTCGCACTCTTCGCCCGTCACCAGGCGCCCATCGCCGCAGACCGCACGGCAGCCCGAGCTGCCGCAACGAAAGCCCGCCTCGACCTTGCACGCAGCGTCGCAGCCATCGCCGCCTTGCATGTCGCCGTCGTCGCACTGCTCGTCGGGCGTGCGCGCGCCGTCGCCGCAGACCAGCGCGATGCACGCACTGCCGGGCGGGCAGAACCACGCCGCGGGATCCTCGAGCTGACACGAGGTGTCGCAGCCGTCGCCGCTCGCGGGCGTGGCGTGCCCGTCGTCGCACTGCTCACCGCGCTCGCGCTGCCCGTTGCCACACACCGCGCTGCGCACACACGCTTGCCCGGGCTTGAAGCAGTCGAAGCCCACCTCGGTCTGCTTGCAGTCCGCGCTGCAGCCGTCACCGCCCACGGGCGTGGGCTCGCCGTCATCGCACGTCTCGCTGCCCTCGATCACGCCGTTGCCGCAGATCACCGTGCGCGTGCACGCTTCGCCCGCGTTCAAGCACAGGTAGTCGGCGTCCACCTGGCGGCAGTCCGCACTGCAGCCGTCTCCCTCGAGCGTGTTGCCGTCGTCGCAGAGCTCCTGCTCCTCGAACCTGCCGTTGCCACACACCGCCGGCGTCGCGGCATCCTCTTCGGTGCGCGCGTCGCGGCCGGGCGGCACGACCTGCGCGTCACGCCCGGCGTCGCGTTCGCCGCCGGCATCGCTCCCCCTCGTGCCCCCCGCGTCCTCTGCGTTTGCGGGGTCGTTGCCGGATGTGCTCGAACCTCCACAGGCGCTCGCAGCAAATGTCGCGGCGAGCACGAACCAGAGTGAGGACGAACGAGCGGCCCAGCGAGACGAATACACAGGTCGGGTCATGGCCATCCAGAGCAGCGGGAGAGCGTCGAACAGCGACGCGCTCTCAGTGTCTGATCTGCCAAGTAAGACGTCTATCGTACGTCCTGTCCGCAAATTGCAGACGTGCTCCGACCTCTCGGTGCGCCACGCACCTTCGAGGCCGGAGCATCACGTACAACTGCGGGGCTTACCGAATGGTGGCGAGCGCGTCGGCCTGGCCCGTTCCGAAGAACGCGTTGTTGGCGGTGCTGCCCGAGCAGGTCTCGGCAGGCATGTCGTCGGGGTACGGCTGGTACACGCCCGGCGGGCAGGCCGTATCGGTCGCGCCCGCGCTGAGCTTGGCGAGCAGGCCGGCGGTGCTCAGCTTGCCGAACTTGCTGAGCGCCAGCGCGGCGATGCCGGTCACGTGCGGGACGGCCTGCGAGGTGCCCTGCAGGAGCGCGTACGTCTCCTTGCACGTCCCCGGGTTCGCGCTGGGATCGTTGGGGTCGAGCCCATCGCTGCAGCCGACGCCGACGCGTCCGTTCCAGTCGCTCGCCGCCTGGTAGTAGTAGCTGTACGAGGGCACCGGACCGATGATCTGGCCCGACGGGTTGCCGGTCATCGGCACGTGGAAGTCTCCGCCGGGCGCGGCGAGGTCGACGCCGTCGGTGCCGTAGTTGGAGTAGAAGGCCAGCTTGCGATCGCCGGCGAGCGCGCTCACGCCGATCACACCGTCGAGCTCGACCGGAAGCAGCTTGCAGCCGTTGTCGACCTTGTTGCCGGTGGCCGGGTCGATCTTGGGCGCGTTCAGGTTCTGGTTCTCGTTGGCGGCGGCCGCGAGCAACGTCAGGCCCTGGCTCTGCGCGAACGTGACCGCGCGCTGCTGCGCGATCTTGATCGCCTTCTGAACCGGGTCACTGTCGCAGTGGTAGTAGTACGGGTCCGTGATCAGACTCGCGTTCGCCAGCTGAACGCCGTGCGTCGCGCCCCAGTACACCGCACAGAGGAAGGCCTCGGGATACACGAAGCCGTCGTCGGTCACCTTCAGCGCCGCGAGCTTGACGCCGGGCGCCACGCCGACCGTGCCGACGCCGTTCTGCTTGGCAGCGATGATTCCCGCCACGTGCGAGCCGTGCCCGATGTCGTCGTGCGCCCAGTCGGCGCGCGCCGTGTTCGCGATGCCGCCGATGCAGCTCACGCTGCGCGAGGGATCGACTTGACCCACGAGGTCCGGCAGCGAGTCGTCGATGCCGCTGTCGATGATGCCGACGATCACACCCGGCTTGCCCGGCGTGATCGCGCGCGCTTCCTTGGCGTGGATATGATCCATGTTCCACTGCATCGCAGCGAGCGGCTCGCCGCTGGTCGAGGGCTTCGGCGGCTTGGGCCCGCCGTGCTTCGACGGAAGCTTGGTGGTCAACGCATCCTGCGCCGTGCCGGAGGTGTCGACGACGCTCTGTACGCCCGACTTCGCCGCCAGCTTGCTCGCGAACGCCGCGCTGCTCGACTGCGCCACCACGACTCCGATCTTGTCGAACGAGGCGACCAGCTTCCCGCCAGCGGCCGTCACGTCCGCCTTCGCGGAGGAGGGCGTGCTCGTCGCCTTGTAGGTGACCAAGTAAGAGCGTGTGTTTGCGTCGAGCTGCTGACTGCTCGAGTCCACCTCGTCGAGGCTCTCGACATCGGCCGCACACGCGCTCGCGCCAAGGAAGAGCGAGAAGAAGAACGAGGCGCGGTTGGCTTTGCTGAACTTCATGGGGTCCAAATTCCTTCGCGGATGTCCGTGACCTGGCCGGGTACGTCCCTCGTGCCGGTCGCCGGCCCTCAGAGCGAGAAGCGTGCCTGCCGCAGATGTGCAGTGCCTCGCATGCCTGCCCACGATCGCCGCCTGGATCCGATGTGCGCTGTACTGCTCGAGGCAACAGGTGTTGCCTGCTCGCAGCCGACAGACGGCAGATCTCACACCGCATTTGCGTGATCGAGCGCGGTCAACATGCCGACCTTCCGGAAGGCGATGTGCGCAGCCGAAGCGTTCACGCGTCCGTGCAGCGGACCTACTTCAAGCGCAGCAGGATCGCTCCGCGTGCGGTCGATGGGTCGACGGCGCGACCACCCTGCGTGATCTCGATGACGTCGCCAGCGACCAAGCGCCGGGCCGCTTGGCGCACGCGCTCGGACTGTTCCTCCCACGAGTCGGCGAACATCTCACGCGCGACCTCGGAAGGATTCAATGGGCCGGTGCGCGCGCGGAGCTTGGCGACGATCATGTCTTCGATCGCGCGGTCGACCGCGGTGGGCTTGTGGCGTCGACAGCGCTCGCCGCAGTAGCGAACCTCGTCCCAGCTGGCGCCGTAGCGGTGGCGGTTCGTGAACGAGCGCCCGCAGGTCGCACAGAGCTTGGACTCGCGCTCGGTCTGCCGCACTCGCAGAGGGTAGACCCGAAGTGGTGCCCTGCGAGCTCGCTGGCGCGGTCGTCCCGTCCCGTCAACGCTGTCGGTCGGTGAGCCGGGGTCGTGGGACGGCTGCGTTGACCGTTGCGAACGGGCCGCGTAAACAGCGCTGCGCAAGGACGTGAGCTTGGCTTGGAGTGATTCGATGATGTTTTGCCCACGTGGTTGGCTCGTGTGCCTGTCGGTGCTTATCTCCGCATGCTCGCTGGTTACGGACTTCCCTCACAAGCTGCCCACCCGCGACACCGAGAAGGACGCCGCCGTCGACGAGCTCGACGCGCAGCTGCCGCCCGAGCCGATGGCGGAGACGCGACGTGACGCACGGGTTGAGCCCGCGTCGGATGCACGGCTCGACGCGAGGGACGGCTGCCTCGGCGACGCACGCTGCGGGCAAGCGGTCGTCGAGTGCGTCGTGGGCAGCGGGAAGGGCTGTGACCCGGGCGCGGTCTGCGCGGACGAAGGCGGCCTGCGGCGCTGTGTCGCGTGCGTCGAGGACGACGACTGCGCCGCTGTCGAGGGCAAGCCGTTCTGCGAAGGCAATGCGTGCGTCCAGTGCCGGCGGGGCGCGATGCTCGCCTCGGCGGCGGACGACGTGGGCTGCGGCCTGGATGTGCGCGCACCGATCTGCGGCCCCGACAACACGTGCGTCGGCTGCGACGACAGCATGGAGGACAGGCGTTGCCCGGGGAGCCTGGTCTGCTCGCCGGGGCTCGGTTGCGGCGGCTGCAACGCGGACGCGCCCGACCTTGGCGCAAACGGCTGCAGCACGCCGAGCGCGCCGGGCTGCAGACAGGTCAACGGGCTGACGCAGTGCCAGCCGTGCACCGCGAATCAGGACTGCCGCTTTGCCGAAGGCAAGGGGTACTGCGTCGTGCAGACCGGTACCTGCTCGACGCGCTGTGACCCCGCTGCGCCGCCTGCCAACAACGGCTGCACGAGCCCGAGCGCGGCGTTCTGCAAGGCCGCCAGCAGCGTGCCGGGGGGTGTGGACTGCGCACCGTGCAGCGCAGGCGACTGCAGCGCCGGCAGCTTCTGCGCCACGAGCGGCCAGCGCGCCGGCACCTGCGTGGGCTGTCGTGCGGACGAAGACTGCGCGCCCAACCCGAGCGCGCCCCTCTGCGATCTCGCGAGCCAGCAATGCCGCGCGCGCACCATGAACGACTGCAAGGCTCCCACACCCTACCTGAGCAGCGCCGGCACCTGCGTCGCATGCACCCAGGATCGCCACTGCAGCGCGAGCGCACCCACGTGCAACGCGATGACGAACCTCTGCGAGGCGAGGTGCATCAGCGATGCACGCTGCCGAGACGCTCACCCGGATACCCGGCGCTGCAACCGCGCGATGACGGCCTGCGTGCAGTGCAACGCCTCCACGGAATGCCCGGTGCTCGCGACGCCCCTGTGCAGCGCCGGAAGCTGCGTGCCCTGCACCGACTATCCCGGCATGCCCGGCGCCCAGAACGCCGCCTGCTCCGCCAAGACCGCGCGCGCACGCTGCTTCCGCAGCGGCTCCAACGCCGGCCTGTGCGGGCAGTGCGACCCGACCGACGACGTGATCGACTGCACCGACGGTAGCTGCAACGCGTCGCTGTTGGTCTGCGAGTGACGGGGCGAGCGTCGAGGTAGCACGCGCGTTCGAACAAGCGTGCTTGTCCGCGTCGTACCACCACAGCGTGTGCGTCACGAGCTGCGCGTATCGCTCGTCCGCGCCGACGATCCCCACGTCGTCGCCTCACGCTCGTTCACACCGCTTCACGCGCGAGGTGGTCCGCGTACTCGCCGACGGTTCCTCGAAGGTGCTACCGTTTTTGGTGACTCGCGATGAGCTGGTCCGAGACCTGAAGATGCTGCTCGCGGCGGGCCCTCCGCTGCGGCTCGCCTTGCTCTTCGGTTCGGTCGCGCGCGGCAGCGACCACACGGGTAGCGACCTCGACGTGCCCATACTTCCGATTGATCGCGAGCTCGGCTTGGCAGACGAGCTGGCACTGCAGACTCGTCTGGCTCTGCTGGCCAAGCGAGAAGTGGACGTGGTTCGGCTCGACCCGTGCACGCCAGAACTCCGCTTTCGAGTCGCGCGAGAAGGTGTTCCGCTAGTGGGCGATCGCAGTGTGCTGAACGCCTTCCGTGCACGAGCAGGCATC
>DASUME010000876.1:0-5521 GCA_036277895.1 Polyangiales bacterium | reverse complement strand
GCTCGCGCTGCAGGCGGACCGACCGCCGTGCGTGCTGATGGGCGAAGGCTACACGCCGGTGCTCAACCGCAACCTGAGCGAGGAGGAAGTCATCGCGGCGCTGGTCGAGGCCGGTGGGCGGCAGGAAGTGATCGCGCTCGTCAGCGAGGCGCGGCGCTGGGTGTTCGACCAGGAAGGGGTCGGCCAGGTGCGCGTCTCGGCCGGCTACCACAACGGACTGCTCCAGGCGCGCCTGCGCCGCGTGCAGCCCGCGGCCAAGTCCACCGTGGCCGACCGGCCGAGCGCCCGTCCCAACGCGGAGAACACCGGCGTGATCCAGCTCGAGGGCATCGAGCGTAACCAGACACCTCCCGCGGCCGGCGCCCGGCCCGCCGGCCTCACCACCACGGCCGCCTACGCGCGCCCTGCAGGGCTCGCCGAGACGGAGCCGCTGCGCACGCCACCCGCGCAGGTCTCGAGCCGTCCTGCGGCGCTCACGGGCACCGCAGCGCAACGTCCGGTCGCGCTCACCGGCACCGGCGGACAGCGCCCGGCCGCGGCCACCGGTCCCCAGCGCCCCGTCGCCGATACCGCTCCGCAGCGGCCCTCGGCACCTACCGGCAGCCTGGGCCCGATCACCTCGACCAAGAGCCTCGTGCCCGAGCAGCTCACCGGCAAGCCCGAGGAGATGTTCGAGGACTTGCTCAAGCTCGCGCGCAACAAGAAGGCGAGCGATCTGCACATCGTCGCCGACCGCCACGCGATGGTGCGCATCGCCGGCGACATGACGAAGGTCGGCCTCAAGCTGAGCGTCGAGCAGGTCGAGAAGATGCTGATGGCGCAGGTGCCCGCGCACCTGAAGGAAGAGCTCGCGCGCGACGGCGCGGTCGACTTCGCGCTCGCGCACCCCACGCTCGGCCGCTTCCGCACCAACATCTCGCGCCAGCGCACGGGCATGAAGCTGACCGCGCGCCCGGTCGGCGACCACGTACCCACGCTGGCCGAGCTCGGCCTGCCGGACGCGATCGCCAACGCCACCCACCACCACCAGGGCTTGATCGTGGTCACCGGCCCGACCGGTCACGGCAAGACCTCGACGATGGCGGCGATCATCGACGTGATCAACCGCGAGCGCAGCGACCACATCATCACGGTCGAGGACCCGATCGAGTACGTGCACCCGCGCAAGAAGGCGGTGATCTCGCAGCGTGAGGTCGGCACGCACACCAAGAAGTTCGCCAACGCGCTCAAGGGCTCCCTGCGTGAGGACCCGGACGTGATCATGGTGGGCGAGCTGCGCGACACCGAGACCGTGCGCATGGCGCTGTCCGCCAGCGAGACCGGCCACCTCGTGATCAGCACCATGAACACGCCCAGCGCGGCCAAGGCGATCGAGCGCCTGATCGATCTGTTCCCGCCGGGCGACCAGCCGCAGGTGCGCATGAGCCTGTCCGGCGGCCTGCGTATGATCACGTCGCAGCGCCTGGTGCCGTCTGCAGACCGTAAGACGGTCCGGGCCGCGGTCGAGATCCTGCCCGGCTCGCCGCCACTGTGGGCGCTGATCCGCGACAACAAGACGTTCCAGATCCCGAGTTTGCAGCAGCGCGGCAAGGCGCTCGGCATCGTGCGCCTGGACGACTCGCTGGCCGACCTGGTGCGCAGCGGCTTCACCACGCTGGAGCTGGCTCGGGAGTACGCGGAGGCGCCCGACCAGCTCGAGGCCGTGGTGAAGGGAGCGCCGACCAAGGAGGCGCCCGCTCCGGCCAACGACCAGGCCAAGTTCGGCAAAGACATGCTGTCCAAGGCGGGCAAGCTGTTCGGGGGCGAGAAGTAATGCCGGCGATCGACGCGTTGTTCGACAAGCTGCTGGAGCAGAAGGGCTCGGACCTGCACCTCGGCTGCAACATGCCGCCGATGGGCCGCATCCGCGGCTCGCTGCAGCCGCTGGCCGAGCGCGAGCTCAGCGCGCAAGAGCTCAACGACATGCTGATGGAGATCGCGACCGTCGATCAGCAGCAGGTGATCAAGGAGCACTGGGACCTCGACTTCGCCTACCAGTTCGGGAAGAAGGCCCGCTTCCGCGCCAACTACTTCCAGAAGTTCACCGGCATCGCGGCCGTGTTCCGCACCATTCCGAGCGTGATCCTGTCGCTCGACGAGCTGAAGACGCCGGACGCGGTACGCAAGCTGGCCGAGCGCCGCGCGGGCCTGGTGCTGGTCACCGGCCCCACCGGCTCTGGCAAGAGCACCACGCTCGCCGGCATGATCAACCACATCAACAAGACGCGCGCCTCGCACGTGCTCACGATCGAGGACCCGATCGAGTTCGTGCACGAGCCCGACAAGTGTCAGATCACGCACCGCGAGGTGGGCCAGCACGCATCGAGCTTCACGCACGCGATCCGCTCGGCGGGCCGCGAGAACCCGGACGTGATCCTGATCGGCGAGCTGCGCACCAACGAGACCATGCGGCTGGCGCTGCAGCTCGCGAGCTACGGCGTGTTGGTGTTCGGCACCGTGCACACCAACAGCGCGCCGGCGACGATCGAGCGCATCATCAACGCCTTCCCGTTCGAGGAGCAGCCGCAGATCCGCGGCATGCTGGCGGACGGCCTGGCCGGCATCGTGGCCCAGCAGCTGCTCAAGACCGCGGACGGCAAGGGCCGCGCGGCGGCGCTGGAGATCCTGATCGGCTCGCACGCAGTGGCGGCGATGATCCGCGAGAACAAGACCTTCCAGCTGGCGAGCACGATGCAGTCCGGCAAGGCTCTCGGCATGCAGACGATGGACGTGGCGCTGGAGAAGCTGGTCCGCGACGGCAAGGTCACGGCGCAGGTCGCGATCGAGAAGGCCGAGGACAAGGACAGCTTCAAGAAGCTGTTCCCGCAGGCGGCCGGCGAGGTCTGACGCCAGGAATTGTCCGGGCAAGCGCGCCGCCCGCGCTTTGCTAACCTGCCGGCCATGGCGCGCACGGCGGCGGCACTGATCATCGGCAACGAGATCCTGACCGGCAAGGTCAGTGAAGCGAACGTGTTCGTGATGGCCAAGGAGCTGTTCGCGCTCGGGGTCGAGCTGCGCCGGATCGTGGTCTGCCCGGACGAGATCCCGGTCATCGCGCGCGACCTGCGCGAGCTGTCGAGCACCCACGACATCGTGATCACCAGCGGCGGCATCGGCCCCACGCACGACGACGTCACGATCAAGGCGGTCGCGGCGGCGTTCGGCGGCAAGGTGGTGCGCTCGGCGGAGTACGAGCAGCTGCTGCAGACGCACTACGGCGACCGGCTGACCGCGACGCACCTGCGCATGGCGGACGTGCCGGAGGGCTCGCGGTTGATCAGCACGGTGCACACCAGCTGGCCGACGGTGGTGATGAAGAACGTCTACGTGTTCCCCGGCGTGCCGCAGATCTTCTCGTTCAAGTTCCCGGTCATGCGCGAGGAGCTCAAGGACACGTCGCGCTTCTACAGCCACGCCGTGTTCGTCGCGCTCGACGAGCCCGCGCTCGCGCCCTTGCTCGATGAGCTGGCCGCCGTGCACACCGGCGTGAACATCGGCAGCTACCTGTACTGGGGCGACGACGCCGACTACCGCACCAAGCTCACGATCGACGGCCGCGATCAGCCGCTCGTGGAGGCTTGCTACGAGGCGATGCTCGCGGGCATCCCGCGCGACAAGATCGTGCGCACGGAGTGATCAGCGACGCGCGAGCGAGGTGCGCTTGGGCTTGGTGTGCTTGTGCAGCTGCGCCAGCGTCTCCACCGGCGTGAACGTGCGCTGCGCCTCGCCGAACACCTCCAGCACCTGGTGTGGCGACAGTCCGAGCTCGGCACACACCTGCTCGAACTCCTCGGGCGTGTGCGCCACCGCCTTGGAGCGCGCGATCCAGCGAAATGCCGTCACGATGCCGCGCACGAACGGATCGCGCGTGAACACGTGGGTCAGCAGGTCCCCCACGCAAGCTTGGATCACGTCGGCCAGGCCCTTGCGCTGGGCCGCGATCGGACCACCCCCATCCGTGGCTACGAACGTGTGCACCAGCTCGCCGTTGAGCGACAACATCGCCTTGACCTCGCGCAGGTAAGCGCTCCATTCCTCGAGGTCGGGCTCACCGGGGCTGTGCAACAGCACCATGAACCGGATCCCCGAGCGGGTCGCGCTGCGGAAGGCGAGCGTCTTCACGCGAACGAGGATAGCCCAGTCAGCTCGGCGAACGCACGCGTGTGCCGACGCGCAACCTCAGTTGCTTGCGGATGGCGCGCAGGCTCTCGGGCGAGGACTCGAGGCGAAAGTCGCGTTCCTTCCGCACGTTGAAGAACACCAACGCGGTCAGGCGCGGGAACGCCGGGCTCTGCATCATCGCGTCGATCCAGGCGCCCTTGTCGTGCTTGGGGTCCACCGGGGCGGGGCGCGTGGCCGAGCCATCGTTCGCGCGCGGCTCCTTGGACCCGAGCTCGCAGATCCAGACGGGTGCCGTGGGATGGAGCGCCGTCAGCACGCCGTACATACGCGCGAAGATGTCCTCGAACGAGGTCCAGCTGTCCCCCTTGCCGTCGCCCCAGTTGTAGCCGTCGATGCCCAGCACATCGACGTACTCGGCGCCCGGCCAGATGCTCGGCACGGGCGTGCCGTCGTCGGAGGCGTCCGGGTTGAACACGAACTTGAGGTTGTGCACGCCCTGTTCGCGAAAGAGCGTGTGTACGTGGCGCCAGGCGGCGATGAACTCCTCGCGCGTGCCGGCGCGGTTGCGCCCCGAGTCCGGCTGCCAGGCCGACCACTCCGCATTCATCTCGCCCCAGGGCCGCACGTACAGGTCGTGAGGAAAGCGCTTCATGCTCGCGGCGACGCGCAGCAGATACGCGTCGTGCTCGCCGCGCGCGACTTGGCCGAGCGTGACACAGCCCTGCGCACTGCAGTGTGGCTCCCAGCTGTAGAGCAGCGTGCGCGTGCCGCCGGCGCTGAGCGCGAGGTCGCGCTCGTTGCCGAGCACGTACTCCCAGTCCACGAAGCCGGACGCGATCTCGAGCTTGCTGCCGAGGCTGCGCTCGAGCGCACGCAGATCGCGTACGCCCGTGTCGGAGTAAGGCACGCCGTTCACGAACGCGCCGAGCAGCACGCGGTCGCGCAGCGGCTGGGCGTGCGCGGTCGCGGCGAACAGGCAGAGGGCGAAGGCGAGCGAACGCATCGCGGGGCTTCTACCGCGCGTCGCTCAGCAGAACAACAACACCACCGCGAGCACGTTGCGCCCGTCGTCGATCGGCAGCGCGACCGCGAGCTCGATGCCCGCGTCGCGCGCCAGGTCGAGGTGCTCGTACGCCTGCGTGGAGGTGGCCACCGCCAGCGGCACGCCGCTGTCGAACACGCGGCCGAGCAGATCATCCCCGAAGCCGAAGCTGCGCTCGCGGCGCGCCTCGCTGAAGTCGGTCAGCTCCGGCATGTAGAAAGCCTGGCCGCGGTGCAGCCGATCGTCGTCACCGGGGATCCAGACCTCGAAGGCACGCGCGAGCGGGGTGGAGGTCGCCGACAGGAACAGGATCACCTG
>DASUME010000875.1:0-2077 GCA_036277895.1 Polyangiales bacterium | reverse complement strand
TTCACCTTGTTGAAGCCTGGCTCGCGCAGCGGTGCGGGCGCGGGTGCTTCGGCCGGCGCCGCCACCACGGGCGCGATCACCAGCGGCGTCTCGGCGACCGCAGGCTGCGGCGCAGCCGCCAGCACGGGCAGCTCGTAGCGCGCCTGGTGCGGCCCCCTCTCGATCGTCACCGTGTGCGACGCGGGCAGGTAGCCCGGCGCGCGCGCCTCGATCACCAGCCGCCCTGGGTCGACGGGCAGCGGCACACCCCAGAGCCCACTCGCCAGCGGCGCGCCGTTGCGAGTCACCTCGAGCCCCTGCACGCGCACCGCGTCCGGCACGTCGACGATCAGCTTCGACAGTACCGGCTCGAGCTTCTCCGCGCGCAGCCGTCCGGCATTCGCACGCTCGAACTGCCCGGCCGCCTGCGCCTCGGACGCGGCCTCGCGGAACACCGCCCACGCGCTCGCGCTGCGGCCTTGCTTCTCGTAACACTCGGCGAGGTAGAGCATCGTCCCGATGCCGCGCTCGATCGCGTTGCTCTGTTCGAGCCGCGCGCACGCCTCGTCCAGCTTGCCTTCACGCATCAGCGCGAGTCCGCGATCGAACAGTGCCTCTGCGGCTGCCTTGTCCGACGCCGCGACCTGCGCGTGCGTAGCCGGCACCACGATCAGCCACAGCGCGCAAACGGAGATCCACCATCGTGTGTGCATACGCATCACCCTCTAGCGAGCGAGATTAGCGACGGCCACCGAAATTCGAGATCTTCGGCGGCGACGGGTCCTGGAGCGTCGGCGTCGCCGCGCGCTCTTGTTTCGGCTTCGTGCGCAAGCCTGCGCGTGGCTTCTCGGGCTCGACGACCGGCGGCGGAGGAGTCTCGGCCGGCGGCTCCGCGCTCGGAGCCTGAGCGGGCTCTGCGAGCGGCTCGGGTAGCGTGGGCAGGCTAGGCGGCAACATCGCCGCGCTCACCGCGCGTGTGCCCGCATCAGCGGCCGCGTTCACATGATCGCTGGCCTGCACGTCTTCGGCGACGCCGCCACGACGTGACAGCGCGGCCGCCACGCCCGCGCCGACGATCAGCAACAACACCAGCGCTGCCCACGCGAGCTTGCGCTTCGCCTCGGGCCGCTCTGTCATCACGCTGGTCACGTCCGCCGTGCGCTTGCGGTTCTTGCTGCGCGGCGTGCGCCGCAGCTCGCGGTCGGCGACCGTCTCCGGCAGCGGCTCACGCGCACCGGAGGTGGGCCGGATCTGCATGATGCGCGAGACCGACATCGAGTCGTCCGGCGCGAACGGTCCGATCGCCTCCGCGAACGCGGCCACGGTGGGATAGCGCTGATCGCGCGACTTGGTCAGCGCCTTGCGCAGCACCTGCTCCAGGCCACCCGGCGCGGTGATGCCGAGCTCTGCGAACGACGGCGGCTCCACGTGCAGCACCTGACTGACCAGCTGCGGGATCGTCTCGGCGAAGAACGGCGGTCGGCCCGCGATCAACTCGTAAGTCAGCGCACCGAGCGCCCAGATGTCCGTGCGCGCGTCGACGTCCTTGGCCGAGTTGAGCTGCTCGGGCGACATGTAGATCGGCGAGCCCACGATCGACGAGGTCTTGGTCAACGAGAACTGCGCGAGGCTACCCTCCTCGATCGACTTGGAGACGCCGAAGTCGAGCAGCTTCAAGCAGCGCGAGCCGTTGTTGCGCCTGGAGAGGAACAGGTTTGCCGGCTTGAGATCGCGGTGGATGATGCCGGCGATGTGCGCCTCGGCCAGCGCCTCGCACGCCTCCAGCACGTAGCCGACGGCCTCCTGCGCCGGCAGCCGGCCACGCCGCGCCAGCTCGTCCGCGAGGTCGCAGCCCTCCAGGTACTCGAGCACCAGGTACGGCGTCCCGGCCGGCAACATTCCGACGTCGATCACGCGGCAGACGTGCTCGCTCCGGATCCGGGCCGCCGCGCGCGCCTCACGCTGAAAGCGCTCCAGCGCCGCCTGCTCGATCTGCCCGCCGTCCGCGAGCAGCAGCTTGATGGCCACCCGCTGACGCAGACCCAGGTGCCAGGCGGACACGACGACGCCCATGCCACCTTCGCCGATGACACCCTCG
>DASUME010000874.1:0-2752 GCA_036277895.1 Polyangiales bacterium | reverse complement strand
TAGAACTCGACCGTCGTCGCGCCGTTGTCGAGATCCGGACCGAGCGCCGTCGAGGGGAACAGCAGCGACGCATCGTTCGTGAACGAGTTGCACTTGCCGTCGTGGAGGGCGGCATCGCTGGGTTCGTAGCTCGGGTCCGAGCAGTCGGCAGGCAGCTCGAACTTGAGTGGGTTGAACTGGTGCACGGTTACCGGCGCGCTCGCCACCAGGTGATACGAAGCACCACGCAGGAGCAACGAGCCGCTCGGCACCTTGAGCTCCGGAGCCGCTTCCAGCTCGATCGTCTGCGCGGACTGCGCCGGCACGTCCAGCTCCGCCACCGCCGCGCCGCCGCGGGTGATCGTGACGTGCGCGGGCACCAGGTTGCCGTTGCCGATCGCGACCGCCGGCTTGAACTCGGGCGCCAGCAGGCTGTTGACCGTAAACACGGGCCAGTAGTCGCAGCCGAGGTACGAGCGATCTGCCGCGGCGGCGGCGCACAGGTCCTTGCAGCCGTCGGGGCTGCACTGGAGCGTGGCCGCGCACTCCTCGATCAGGGTACGACCGCTACCGTCGGCGGAGCAGCGGTAGCGCTTGGCGCCGTCGCAGCTGATCGCGTTCGGCGCGCAGGCTCCGCAGCCGATGCCGACCGAACAGGTCAGACCTTTGCTGGTGCAGTCCTCGCGCTCGGCGACCATGCCTTCTTCGCACGTCAGCGCGGTTCCCGCGTTGCACAACACCCGGTCGCTCATGCCGTAGCACTCGTCTCGAGTCGGGAGCTCGACCTGGCGTCGCGGCTCGCTGCTGCAGGCCCACACGAAGGCGAGCGACGCGAAGTGACGCAGCTTCATCGCGCGTGATCATCCCACGCGCGCCGTGGGCCCGTCGCGGGTGTGCCTCAGCCCGCGTAGGTAATCCTGTAGATCACGTCTGCTTCGTCGTCGGACACCAGCAGCGCGCCGTCCGGCATCACCAGCAGATCGACCGGGCGTCCCCACGCCTTGCCGTCCTGCAGCCAGCCCTCGACGAACACCTCGTAGGACACCGGCGTGTCCTGCGCATCGAGCTTCACGCGCATCAGCCGGTAGCCGATCGGCTCGCTGCGGTTCCACGAGCCGTGCTCTGCGATCAAGAGCTGGTGGCGGTAGTCGTCGGGGAACATCTTGCCCTCGTAGAAGCGAAGCGCGAGCGCGGCGACGTGGGGTGCGAGCACACGCTCGGGCGGCACGGCCTTCTTGCACGAGTCGGGCTTGCCGAACTCGGGGTCGAGCACGTCGCCCTGGTGGCAGTACGGATAGCCGAAGTGCAGGCCGGCCCTGGGCGCGCGGTTGAGCTCGTCGCCGGGCACGTCGTCGCCGAGCCGATCGCGGCCGTTCTCGGTGAACCAGAGCTCCTTGCTGCGCGGGTGCCAGTCGAAGCCGACCGAGTTGCGGATGCCGCGCGCGAACACCTCGAAGCCCTTCCCGTCCAGGCCGACGCGCGTGATGCTCGCGTACGGAGACTTCGGATCGCAGATGTTGCACGGTGCTCCCACCGGCACGTAGAGCTTGTCGTCCGGGCCGATCGCCAGGTACTTCCAGCCGTGCTCGTCGTCGTCCGGGTAGCCGCCGCGAACCAGCGTCGGCTTGGGCAGCGCGAGCTCGTCGGAGCGCGTCGAGGCGACGGCTTCTTCCACATGGTCGTAGCGAACGAGCCGCTCGTGCTCCGCGACGTACAGCGAACCGTCGCGAAAGACGACGCCGTTGGGCATGTCGAGCCCGCTGGCTAGCGTCACCACGCGGTCGCCCGTGTGATCGTGGTTGGCGTCGGGAATCGCATACAGCTTGCCCGCGCTGCGCGTGCCGACATAGACGGTACCGCTCGGGGACAACGCCAAGCTGCGCGCGTTGTCGACCTCGCTGGCGTAGACGCCGATCTTGAAGCCCGGCGGAAGCTTGAGCTTTCCCAGCGGAATATCGACATCCGGTGCAGCCGCCTGGCCGGCTGGAGGCGGCTCCACCTGCGCGGGCAGCTGCGTCTGCACTGGCGGATCGGGAGGGCGCGTGGACGGCTTGTTGCAGCCGAGGCAGAGCGCGAGAGCGAGCAGCAACCGTTTCGATCTCATGTTGGACAGTTAACCCCGACACTCTGCGCGGTAAGCACTTTGACGATTCTGTGTCGGCTCTAGCGCGTGCGGTTACGACGACGAAGAATCGGGAATGGCACGCGTGATCCGCGCGTCCTCATCGAGTAATAACTCCCCGCAGTTCAGTTGGAGGCAACTCGTCATGCAGCGCTTGGTCCGCGGTCTCAGTCACTTCCAGAACCACGTGTTCAGCGAGCAGCGCGAGTTCTTCGAGAAGCTCGCCACGGGCCAGGCGCCCGAGACGCTGTTCATCACCTGCTCGGACTCGCGCATCAATCCGAACTTGATCACGAGCACGGAGCCGGGTGAGCTGTTCATCATCCGCAACGCGGGCAACATCGTGCCTCCCCACAGCCAGCGTCCGGGCGGCGAGGCGGCCACGATCGAGTACGCGCTCGAGGCGCTGCACGTCAGCGACATCGTGATCTGTGGGCACTCGCAGTGCGGTGCCATGAAGGCGGTGGCCGAGAACGCGTCGCTGGAGACCATGCCGCTGGTGAAGTCCTGGCTCGACAACGCGGAGGCGACCCGGCGCATCGCACAGTCGCGCTATTCGCACCTGAGCGGCAAGGAGCTGCTCGAGGTGGTGGTCGCCGAGAACGTGCTGGTGCAGATCGAGCACCTGCAGACGCAGCCCGCGGTCGCGGC
>DASUME010000873.1:0-2257 GCA_036277895.1 Polyangiales bacterium | reverse complement strand
AAGAAGCTCGCCGAGCGCTTCCGCTTCACCGGCGCAGACGTCACGCAGATCGCGCGCGACCTGCTCGGCTGAGCGCTACTCGGCCGGCACGAAGCGCGCTTCGCAGCTGATCGGCGCGGTGATGTCATCGAAGCGGATCAGCGAGGTGGTGACGTCGCCGCAGCTCCAGGCCACGAACTGCCAGCCCTCCAGCGGCTCGGCCTCCAGGATCAGGCTGCCGTGCGGGACCACCGTGCAGCGATCGTAGGTGCAGACGGTGTCCGGCGAGCTGCTGGCGAGCACGCGCACGCTGCCGCCGTACGCCACCGTCCAGCGCACGAGGTAGCCTTCTAGCTCGTACTGCGCGACGCACATCGTCGGCTGCGTGAGGTTGCTGAGCGTGATCGTGCGCTCCTTCGACTCCGAGCAGCCGGCCCAGCCGAGGAAGGTGTGGCTCTCGCTGGCCGGCGCCACCAGCGTCATCGAGCCGCCGTACGTGGTCACGCAGCTGTCGGTCGCCGAGCAGCCGTTGCTCGACGTGAGCTGCACGTGCTGGTCGTACCAGCCACTGACGCCGGCGGTGACCACGATGTACTGCGGCACGAAGCGCGCGATGCACTCCGTGTCGGCGCGCAGGTTGGTGAGCTCGAGGTTGGTGCTCGTGCTTTCGCTGCAGCTCCAGCTCAGAAAGCGCTGGCCCGGTGAAGCGGCGGCGAAGATCGCGACCTTGCCGGCGGCACGCACGTAGCAAGTGTCACCGCGACAGATCGCGTCGCTGTTGCTCGCGGTCGGGATCGCGGCCGCGGTGTTCGCGGGGTCGCGCTTCACCGTCAGCGTGTGTACGCCGCTGTTCGGCTCGGTCGCCAGCTCGCTCGCTTCTTCGAACGTGATGCAGTCGCCCGTGATGCCCGCGTCGGTGCTCACCACGTTGCTCTGACAGAAGTCCTCTTCGCGTGGCGCGCAGCCCAGTACGACGGCGCACGCCACCATCCAGCGTAGTGCTCGCATGGTCCCCTCCGGTCGCGATCCTACGCCCCTGCTCGAAACACGCCGTTGACAATCTTCGAGGCGCGAGACAACCTCGCTGAGTCTCATGACTGCCCACCGCCACAGCTCCAGCGTCACCCGCATGCCCACCTGGCATGTGACGCACAGCTGCGTAGCGAGCATTCCGCAGCAGAAGCGTTGCGTCGATCTCGCGTGCCCCGCGCCGTCTTGAGTCGCTAGTCCGTCACTAGCCGTTTCTCCGACGACCGCGGGCCCGCCAAGGACCCGCGGTTTTTCGCGTTTTTCTGCCTCGTATTCACCCGGAGCCAGCCGTCATGTCAGTCCCCAATGGAGAGTCTCTCGCCTGGGAATCGAGGCCCGGTCGCGCGCTGCTCGCGCTCGCCGGGCCCACCACGCTCAGCTTGCTGAGCTTCGCGTTCATGGGCGTGGTCGACACGCTGCTCGTCAGCTCGCTCGGCTCGGCGACGCTGGCCGGGGTGGGCGTGGGCATCGTGCTCACGCAGTTCCTCGGCGGCTTCGGGTTCGGCCTGATGCGCGGCGAGAAGATCCTGATCGCGCAGGCGCGTGGGGATCACGAGCGCACGCGCGTGCTCGTGGGGTCGGCGCTGTGGCTCGCGCTGCAGCTCGGCCTGGGCATGCTGGTGCTCGGCGAGCTGGCTGCGCTGATCGTGCCGCGCTTCTGTGCCACGCCCGAGGCCGGCGCGGCCGCGCGCGCATATCTCTCGGTGCGCTCGCTGTCGTTCCCGGTGGTGCTGGTCTACGTGGCGCTGCGCGAGGCGCGCTACGGGCTCGGCGAGACGCGCTCGCCGCTGATCAGCGCGCTCGCCGGCAACGCCACCCACGCGCTGCTCGACTGGGTCGCGATCTACGCGCTCGGCTGGGGCGCGGCGGGTGCGGGGCTCGCGGGTTCGCTGGCGTTCGTGGTGCAGGCGAGCTTGCTCGCGACCGCGCAGCGTGAGCTCGGCGTGACGTTCGGGCACGCCGCACGCGCGGCGCGCGTCGAGATCGCGCGCGCGGGCGCGTTCACCGGGCTGCAGTTCGTGCTCGAGACCGGCTCGCTGGCTGCGCTGTCGCTGCTGCTCGCGGGCATGAGCGACCTGCAGATGGCGGCGCATCAGGTCGCGGTGCAGCTGGCCGCGTTCTGCTTCTTGCCGGCGCTCGCGATCGCGGAGTCGGCCACGGTGCTGACGGCGGAGGCGTTCGGGCGTGCGCGCTACACCGCGGTGCATGCGGTCGCGCGTGCGGCGCGCAGGGTCGGGCTCGTGTACTC
>DASUME010000872.1:0-2188 GCA_036277895.1 Polyangiales bacterium | reverse complement strand
CAGTACCTCGTGGCGCGCGACGATCGCGTCCAGCGCCCGCTGCACCGCGACGACGTCGAGCTCGCCTCGTAGGCGTACCGCCCCGGGCAAATTGTACGCGCTGCTGCTCGGGTCGAGCTGATGCAGGATCCACAGCCGCTCCTGCGCGGAGCTGGTGGGCAGGACGAAGACGGAATCGGACATGAACAAACCTCAGCGCTCGCGGTACGGCTCGGCCATCGCGACCACGACCTTGCGTGCGCCGGCGAAGGGCGCACGGCCGTGCGCGATCAACATGTTGTCGAGCAGCAGCACGTCGCCGCGCTGCCAGGGGAACTGCGTCATCTCCGCGTCGTAGGCCGCGCGGATCTCGGCCAGCGCGTCCGCCTCCAGCGGCGAGCCGTCGCCGTAGAACACGTTGCGCGGCAGCTCGTCTTCTTCGAGGAACGAGAGCAAGCCCTCGCGCACGCTCGGCTCCAGGTTGGAGACGTGGAACAAGTGCGCCTGGTTGAACCACACCAGCTCGTCGGTCTCAGGGTGCCGCGCGCTGGCCTGGCAGATCTGACGCGTGCGCAGCTCGCCGTCGTGCTTCCACTCGCACGTGATGTCGGCGCGCCGGCAGTACGCCTCGACGTCGGCCGGGTCCTCGGTCGCGAACACGCGCTGCCAGGGCAGGTCGAGCCCGTTGCCGTAGTTGCGCACGTACATCACGCGCTTGCGCTCGAAGCGCGCGCGCAGGACCGGCGCCAGGCGCTGGTAGACGCGCCGGCTGTCGGCGAGCGGCGTGGCGCCTCCCTCGTGCGACGCGGTCACGCAGTGAAACCAGATCTTGCGTGGCCACTCGCGCGTGTACGACTGCTCGTTGTGCAGCGGGATCCACTGGTGCGCGGGGTACTCGGTGGAGGTGTAGATGCGCCCGTCCAGCTGCGAGCGCGGCGTGGAGCCGAACTCGTAGTCGAGCAAGTTCGGCGTCAGCGCGCTGACCAGGCCCTCGAAGGCCGAGAGCGACGGCATCGCGAAGCCGCGCAGCAAGATTGCACCCACGCGCGTGAGCTCCGCCGCGACCAGCTTGCGCAGCGCCTCGACGTCGGGCGTGGGTGCGCGCGCGCTGACCATCAACGGAAAGCTCGCGATCGTGGCTTGCTCAGTGACGACTTCCATCACGTTCCTCCAGCCGCACGCCGCGGCTGCGACGCGTGAGCCGCGACAGCGCATGGCCGAGCGTCAGGTAGAAGGCGGGCTGATCGCGGAAGTAGAAGTGCCCGCCCGGAAAGCGCGCCAGCGAGAAGCTGCGCTGCGTGTGCGCGCGCCAGGCGAACAAGCTCGACAGCGACACGTGCGCGTCGTCTTCACCGCCGTAGACCGTGATCGGCAGCGCCAGGCCGGGCTCCTCCGCGCAGCGGTAGCCGTCGCGCAGCGCGAAGTCGGCGCGCAGCGTGGGCAGCACGAGCGCCAGCAGCTCGTGGTCCTGCAACACCGCCTCGGGGGTGCCCGCGAACTCCCGCAGCGCCCCGAGGAACGACGCGTCATCGAGCTCGCTCAACGCGACGCCCTCATCGTCCGTGTGCGGCGCGCGGCAGCTCGACACGAACAGCTGCACCGGCAAGCGTTCACCCGCGCGGCGCAGCGCGCGCGTCAGCTCGAACGCCACCAGCGCACCCAGGCTGTGCCCGAAGAACGCGAACGGCCCGCGCCGTAGCTGCGCCGTCTCCGCGCGCAGCAGCTCGATCAGCGCGGGCAGCTCGCGCAGCGCGGGCTCGCGCAGCCGATTCTCGCGCCCGGGCAGCTGCACGGCGCACACCTCGATATCGTCCGGCAGGCGTTCCTGCCAGAGTCGATACGCCGAAGCGCCGCCTCCCGCGTTCGGGAAGCACAGCAAGCGCAGCCGCTCGCTCACGACCGCTGCTGATCCTGCTCGAGGTGCTTGCGCAGGCTGAGCGGGCGCATGTCGGTCCATACGTTCTGGATGTGCTCGAGGCAGACGGCCTTGAGGCCGACCTTGCCCTCGTCGCGCCAGCCGAGCGGGTTCTCGCGGTACTCGGGCCAGATCGAGTACTGCTCCTCGTGGTTGATCACGACCTTGTAGACGGTGGTGTCTTCTTGTTCGTCGCTCATCGTGGGCTCTCCTTCGGGTTGAGGGTCAGCGTGTGCACACGCGCGCCGGCCAGGAACGGCAACGCCTTGCCGTCCAGCCACGCGCTCTGTTGAT
>DASUME010000871.1:0-7625 GCA_036277895.1 Polyangiales bacterium | reverse complement strand
GAGAACCGCCTCGGGGAGCTTGACGCTTTCATAGAGGCGGTTCGTAGGTTCCTGAAGATCTAGCGAGCGGCTGCGCGCGTTACTGGCGCACGACCTTTACGGACTCTTCGTTTCAACGAAGCTCACCCGGAGCACGGGGTGAGCCAGCCTGCGTCGGCGGGCGCCGGCTCGCGTGCACACTTGCTCGACAGCGAACGACTGATCTTCAGTCTGCGCCCGCCTCGTCCTGCCAGCCCCGAAGGGCTGCTGGCGTTTCAACCGGTCAGAACCATTGAGGCGGGGTACGAGTCGTTGCACGGTGGCGCGGAGGGGCTACCACCTAGATCCGTGTCCACTCCGGGTAGCCCCGATCGGTTCGTGCTCGAAGCCGGTCTCTCGCGCGCCACCGCCACCCTGGCGCAGGCGTCGCGGGCGCTCGCCACGCGGGAGCGCGTGGACCTAACCGGCTTGCCCGGGAGCGCGCTGGCGCTCGTGCTCACGGAGGGGGCGCGCAACGGGGCGCCGCCGATGTTGATCATCACGCCGGACCAGGACAGCGCGCAGCAGTGTGCGCAGGACCTGCGCTTCTTCGGCGTCGCCGCCGGCGCGAGTGAAGACCCGCTGCCGGTGTTGCGGTTCCCGGCTCCGGACACCACGCCGTTCCTGCAGGTCGCCTCCGATCGCAAGTCCGCGATGGAGCGCGTGGCGGCGCTCTGCCACCTCGCGCACGGCCTGCAGTGGCAGTTCCTCGTGACCTCGGTGCAAGGCCTGCTGCGCAAGGTCGCGCCGCGCGAGGTCTTGAAGGCGCGCTCGCGCCAGCTGCGCGTGACCGACATCGTCGATCGCGACGCGCTGATCGAGCTGCTGATCGGCTCCGGCTACCTGCGCGTGCCGATCGTCGAGGACCCCGGCTCGTTCGCGGTGCGCGGCGCGCTGATCGACGTCTACCCGCCGCACGCCGACTACCCCGCGCGCATCGAGCTCGACGACGAGCTGATCGCGTCGATCAAGGGCTTCGACCCGGACACCCAGCGTACGCTCGGCGAGCGTGATCACGTGTTCATCCACCCCGCGCGCCAGACGCTGACCGACGCGCAAACGCGCAAGCACGTGCGCGAGCGCGTCAGCGATCTGGCCGACTCGTTCAACATGCCGAGCAAGCGCCGCAGCGAGCTGCTCGACGAGCTCGACACCGGCCGCAGCGTGCTCGGCGTCGATGCGCTGTTGCCCGCGTACTACGACCAGCTGGAGACGCTGTTCGACTACCTGCCCAGGGATCTGCGTTGTGTGATCGTCGATCCGACGGCGGTCGCCAACGCGGCCACCGAGGAGCGCGAGCGCGCGCACGCCGACCGCGAGGCACAGGTCGCGAGCGTCCCGGCGTTCAAGGTCGACCAGCTCTACATCTCGGCGCACGAACTGCGCTCGGCCCTGGAGCCGCATCCGGTCGCCGCGGTCCACACGCTGGCGATCGCGGGCGCGCCCGAAGACGAGGAGTCGCCGCTGTCGGTGTTCGAGGCGCTCAGCCCGGACTCGATCAAGGCGCTGGGCGGTGAAGATCACAGCGGCCTGCTCGCGGCCTTGAAGCAGCAGCGCAAGGAGAGCGGCTTCGACGCGCTCACGCCGCTCGCGAACGCCATGCGCGGCTTCCTGGAGAGCGGCCTGCGCGTGGTGGTCACGGCGCGCACGCGTACCCAGGGCGACCGCATCGCCGGCTTGCTCAAGGGCTACGGCATCGACCTCGCGCGCAACGTGGACCCGTTCACGCCCGCGCTCCTGAAGTCGCCGATCCGCGGCAACGTGCAGGTCGTGCTCGGCGATCTCGGACGCGGCTTCGTGCTCGCCACCGCGGGCCTGGCCTGCGTCACGGAGAGCGAGATCTTCGGCGACCGGCCCACGCGCCAGGCCGCGGCCCGCAAGCAGAAGAAGTCGAACAGCGAGGCGTTCCTCGACGACCTCTCGGCGCTGAGCGTGGGCGACTACATCGTGCACACCGAGCACGGCGTGGGCCGCTACCTCGGGCTCGAGAAGAAGCAGATGCCGCTCTCGCGCTACGAAGAGCTGCAGGGCATGAAGCCCGTCAGCGTCGAGGTGCTGCTCGTCGAGTACGTCGGCGGCAAGCTGTTCTTGCCGGTCACGCGGCTCAACCAGATCCAGAAGCACTCGAGCGCCGAAGGCAAGACGCCCAAGCTCGACAAGCTCGGTGGCCAGACCTTCGCCAAGACCAAGGCGCGCGCGCGCGACGAGGTCAAGCAGCTCGCCGACGACTTGCTCAAGCTGTACGCGCAGCGTGCCGCCGTCGAGCGCCCTCCCCTCAGCGAAGAGGACCGCGCCTACGCCGAGTTCGAGGCCAGCTTCGAGTTCGACGAGACGCCCGATCAGACGCGCGCGATCGAGGACGTGCTCACGGACCTCACCAAGCCGCGCGCGATGGACCGCGTGGTGTGCGGCGACGTCGGCTTCGGCAAGACCGAGGTCGCGATGCGCGCCGCCTTCCGCGTCGCGATGGCCGGCCGTCAGGTGGCCGTACTCTGCCCCACCACCGTGCTCGCGCAGCAGCACGCCAGCTCGTTCGAGCGACGCATGGCCGGCTACCCGATCAAGATCGCGCAGCTGTCGCGCTTCGTGACCAAGGAAGATCAGAGCAAGACGCTGGCCGCCCTGAAGGAGGGCAAGGTCGACATCGTGATCGGCACCCACCGCATGCTCTCGAAAGACGTGCACTTCAAGCACCTAGGTTTGCTGGTGGTCGACGAGGAACAGCGCTTTGGCGTGGCGCACAAGGAGCGCATCAAGGTGCTGCGCACGCAGGTGGACGTGCTGACGCTGAGCGCGACGCCGATCCCGCGCACGCTGCAGATGGCCGTGAGTGGGCTTCGCGATCTGTCTTTGATCACCACGCCGCCGGTCGATCGGCGCGCGGTGCGCACCTTCGTCACGCGCTGGGATCCGCACGTGCTCAAGGAGGCGGTCAAGCGCGAGCTCGCGCGCGGCGGGCAGGCGTTCGTGGTGCACAACCGCATCGAGTCGCTGGCCGAGCGCGCCGCGCGCATCCAGGAGTTGGTGCCCGAGGCGCGCATCGCGCTGGCGCACGGCCAGATGAACGAGGCGCAGCTGGAGCGCGTGATGGCCGACTTCGTGGCCGGCCGCTACGACGTGCTGTGCTCGACCGCGATCATCGAGAGCGGCCTCGACATCCCGCGCGCGAACACGATGATCATCGATCGCGCCGATCACTACGGCCTGTCGCAGCTGTACCAGCTACGCGGGCGCGTGGGCCGCTCGCGTGAGCGCGCCTACTGCTACCTGATCGCGCCGCCGCCCAACACCATGAGCGACGACGCGCGCCTGCGCATCGCGGCGCTGGAGCGCTTCACCGAGCTCGGCTCGGGCTTCAAGGTGGCCTCGCTCGACCTGGAGCTACGCGGTGCGGGCGACGTGATCGGCGCCGAGCAGAGCGGCACCGTGAGCGCGGTGGGCTTCGACCTGTTCCTGCGCATGCTGGAGGAGGCGATCTCCGAGGCGCGCGGCCAGCCGATCACGCACACCGTCAATCCGGACCTCAACCTCGAGACGCCGCTGCTGTTGCCGGACGACTACATCGACGACATCGGCGTGCGGCTGTCGCTCTACAAGCGCTTCGCCGGCGCCACCAGCGAGAACGAGGTGGAGTCGATCGCCGAAGAGATGGAGGATCGCTTCGGTCCGCCGCCGGACGCCGCGCGCACGTTCGTGCGGGCGATGGCGCTCAAGCCCGAGCTGCGCCGCATGAGCGTGCTCGGCTGCGAGGGCTCGCGCTCGCGCGTGACGCTGCACCTCGCCGACGACTCGCCGCTCGACGTGGCGCGCCTGGTGGTGATGGTCACCAAGGAAAAGGGCCGCTTCAAGCTCACCCCCGACCGCAAGCTCACCGCCCGCTACGACGAGCACGACGAGGGCGACGCGATCGACCGCGTGAACGCGCTGCTCAACGAGCTGCAGCCCCTGCTACGCCTCAATTGAGGTAGCTGCCGACGATGCGCAGGTAGAGCTCGCGCGTGGCGCCGCAGTCGCGGCACTGGAGCTTCACCCGGCGCAGCAGGCCGTTCGCGCTCTCGGCCGTGGTGTGATCCGCGGCGCGCATCGGCTGGTTGCAGCGCAGGCACGGCTCCGCCTCGGCGCGGCTCTCGACCACGGACGCGGAGCTCACGTCCAGCGGCCGCTCGGCGCTCCCGCCGGGCTCCAGCAAGGCGAGCTTTGCCCGCGCCTCGTACAGCTTCTGTCGCTGGCGCGCGCTCTCCCGCTCCTCCGTGCGCGGCCGCCCCGTCTTCTTTTTCGCCACCGGGACCAGGATACACAAACCCGCCCTGTGGCGTCATCCGTCGCGCCTGGCATAAGTAGGGCGCATGAGCGCGAAGCCCCTCCTGGACGCCCTGTTCGAAGCCGATCGCAACCTGCGCGAGGCCGAGACGGCCCTGCTCGCCTACCCCAAGAGCGAGGCCGACGCGGACGCGCTCGCACGTGAGTTCGAGCGCGCCACCGACCAGGCGTTTGCCCTGAGCGACGGGGTCGAAGCGGCCGCCCGCCTGTCACGCCTGGCCGACCTGTGTGCGCAGGCGCAGGGACCGCGCAGCGCCGACACCCTGCTGCGCATCCTGAACCACCCCTCGCCTGAGGTGCGGGTCGCCGCCGGCGAGGCGCTGCGCGACTTCGCCTACGATCGCTACGCCGAGGTGGCGCGCGCGATCGAGCGCGCGATCGACCAGAAGCTGAGCGGCCCGGCGCTCGCGGAGGTGCCCTGGATCCTGGCCGAGATCGGCGAGCCCAGCGCGCTGCCGCTGATCGGGCGCATGCTCAAGCATCCGGACGCCGAGGTGGTGGCGTCGAGCATCGAGGCGCTGGCCGAGCTCGGGGACCCGGCGGGCGCGGAGCTGCTGAATCCGTTGCTGAAGGACCGTCGCGTCGTGCAGCTGGAGGAAGACGATGCTGGCTACACCACCACCCTCGGTGAGCTCGCCAGCGAAGCACTCGGCGAGCTCTCGAGCCGGTAACATGCAACGGACCTGGCTGATCACAGGAGCCGCGAGCGGGCTCGGTCGCGAGCTGGCTGCGCAGCTGGCCCGCCGCAGCGAGCGGCTCGTGCTCTGGGATCGCGACGGCGAGCGGCTGGAGCGCACCGCCGCCTTGCTGGGTCGGGCCGTGGTGCACACCGAGGTCGTCGACGTGGTGAACGCCGACGCCACCCGCCACAGCGCCGAGCGCACCGTGGACGCGGCGGGCCCGCTCTGGCGCGTGATCCACTGCGCCGGCATCCTGCGCGTCGGCCCCGCGCTGACCATGAGCGCGACCGACTACCGCGCGACGATCGAGGTCAACTACCTGGGCACCGTGCACGTCACGCGCGCGCTCGCGCCGGTGCTGCTCGACTCCGCGCGCCGGCTGGGGACCACGGAGCTGGTGTTCATCGCGAGCGTGACCGCGGTGCGCGGCGCCCCGTCGATGGCGGGCTACTCCGCCAGCAAGCACGCGGTGGTGGGCTTCGCGCAGGCGCTGCGCGACGAGCTCGCCGGCGAGCCGCTGCGCGTGCGCGTGGTGTGTCCAACCGCGATCGCGACGCCCATGCTGATGAACCTGCCCGAGCTGCCGCCCGTGTTTACGCTCTCGCCGCCGCAGCCCGTCGACAAGGTCGCGCGCGAGGTGCTCGCGGGCCTGGAGACGTCGGCCTGGATGGTGCTGCCCGGCCGTACCAGCAAGCTGCTCGCACTCGCGCAGCGCGCGGTGCCGTCGCTGGTCGATCGCGTGCTACGGCGCGTCAAGTGAGCGACGACGGACGGCGTCGCGAGCGTGCGCGCGCCTTGGCGCGATGGGCGCGCGCCTTGTCGCTCGGCAACAGCGCCAGGTAGTCGAGCTCGGCCTCGAAGCTGGTGTCCTCGACGCGTGGCGGCAGCGCGTTCTCCTCGACCGCCCGCGACAGGTACGTCAGCGCCTCGCCCACCTCGCCGCCCGGGCTGCCGAGCTTGTCGAGCCCCGCACGCAGCGCCACCGCCGTGGGCTCGCTGAGCACGCCGCGGCGCGCCAGGTTGGCGTAGCTCGCGCCGAGTGCATCCGGGCTGAACGCGTGCGCGCGCACCAGCTCCATGCCCACCCGCAACGTGGCTTGCGCATCGATCAGGCGATCCTCGAGCAGCACCAACGCGGGCTGGAAGTAATTGTGGAACGCGAACACGCGCGGCCCGAACGCGGAGAACACGTCGCTCGGCTCCAGCCGCTCGAGGTGGATGAAGATGCGCCTTCCGATGTCGGCCCGCGGTGCCTTACGCGCCAGCTCCAGCAGCTCCGCGGCGTCGTCGTCATAGGCGCGCGCCAGCTGCAGCACCTGCGCGAGCAGGTCGAGGCCGACGCGGCCCGCGCAGACGTCCGCATACAGCGAGTACACGAACGCGTCGGCCTCGGCATCGTCGCCGAACATCACCTCGTCGAAGGGCTCCTGCAGCGCGATGCGCGAGCTGAGCAGGGCGGCGAGCTTGTAGCTCACCTGATCGCGCAGGAAGCGAAACCGGCCCCGCAGCAGCCTGTTCAGGCTGGGCTTGAGCACCAGCCCGTCGTACTTGATGCCGTCGAGCGCGAGCTTCTCCTCGATCACCCGCCGCATCTGCGACGGGCTACCCGAGAGGATGTAGAGCCCACCCAGATCGGTCGCGCAGAGCTCGCGCAGCAGCACCCGCGCGCCCGGAAACGAGACCTTGTCGGACGCCTTCTCGCGCGCCGCACGCCAGAGCCCGCGCAAGGAATCGAAGTCGGTGTTCAGGTACGTCTTGTCCAGATCCCACCGGTAGACGATGCGTGGTGCCGCGCTCACTCCACGAAACTAGCCCGCATTCTCGCGCAGGCCAAGCACAGCCAGACGTGAGTCGCGCTAAGATGTGGCGCGATGCATCCGCCGTCGGCTCCGATCCCGCAAGTCCCCGTCGATGTGCTCGTGCTCGCTGCGCACGCGCCGGAGTTCGTGGGGCTACGCCCGCACATCGGCGACTCGCTGAACGGCATGCTCGGCAATCGGCTCGTGGTGGCCAAGACGATCGGGGTGGGGCTCGCGGTCGCCGGAGGTGCCACGGCCACGCGCATCCACCAGCTCGCGCCGCGCGCGGTGATCTTGCTGGGCAGCTGCGGGATCTATCCCGGCCCCACCACGTACCAGCCGCTCGACATCGTGGTGCCCTCGAAGCTGTCGCTGTTCGATCCCGCGGTCGCCGCCGGCAAGGCTGCGTTCCCCGATCCGATGCAGACCCTGATCGAACCGGACCCGGGGCTGAGCGCAGGTTTGTTGCAAGCCGTCACCTCGCGCGGCCACGCATGCAACGTGGCCACCACGATGTCGATCACCACGGATGACGCGATCGCACGCGCGGTCCACGGCGCGACCGGTATCGAGGCGGAGAACCTGGAGCTGTTCCCAATCGCGCTCGCGTGCCGCGCGGCCGACGTTCCATTCGCCGCGGTGCTGGGTGTCACCAACATCGTGGGCTCCACGGGACGCCAAGATTGGCGACACTATCAACGTGACGCGGCGATCGCCGCGGCCGAGGTCATCGTGGGCTGGTTGCGCGGAGGCGCCCCAGGCCTACCTCGCGCAGAGAGGCGCGCCTGAGCCCACACTGCGTGTACTG
>DASUME010000870.1:0-10529 GCA_036277895.1 Polyangiales bacterium | reverse complement strand
GCCTCGCGCGCGCGCATGAGCGGCTGTCCGCGCCGGTCGACGCCGCGAGCCTGGGCGCCTTTCGTGCGCTGCTCGGCGTCGTGCTGCTGGTGTCGATCGTACGTGCGCTGGAGAAAGACGTGGTGGCGCAGGGCTTCGTGGCGCCGCAGTACTTCTTTCCCTACTACGGGCTCGCCTGGCTGCCGGCTCCGGGCGCCGCGGCCTCCGCGATCTACGGCGTGCTCGCGCTGCTCGGGCTGGGCCTGACGCTCGGCGTGTACACGCGCCTCGCCGCGGCGCTGTTCGCGCTGGGCTTCAGCTACCTGCACTTCGTCGACGTCACGCACTACCTGAACCACTACTACCTCGTCACGCTGCTGACGGGGCTGCTCGCGCTGGTGCCGATCGGAGCCAGCGCGCCGCGCTGGGGGCTGTGGCTGTTCCGCTTCCAGGTCGGCGTGGTGTACTTCTTCGGCGGCGTCGCGAAGCTGAGGCACGACTGGCTGTTCGCAGCCGAGCCGCTGCGCACGTGGCTGGCGGCGAACACCGACTTGCCGCTGCTCGGGCCGCTGTTCGCGCTGCGTGAGACTGCGTTCGTGATGAGCTGGCTCGGCGCCGCGTACGACTCGAGCATCGTGTTCTTGTTGCTCTGGCGCCGAACGCGGCCGTTCGCGTACCTCGCCGTGCTGGCGTTCCACCTGCTGACTGCGCGCCTGTTCCAGATCGGGCTGTTCCCCTGGATGATGATGGTCGCGTCGCTGCTGTTTCTGTCGCCGAGCTGGCCGCGGCGCTTCGCTTCGTTCAGCGCGTTCGAGCCGCGCGCCTATGCGCTGCCACGCTGGCTCGCGCTCTACGTCGCGTGGCAGCTGCTGGTGCCGCTGCGGCACTGGCTGTACCCCGGCAACGTGTTGTGGAGCGAGCAAGGCTACCGCTGGTCTTGGAACGTGATGCTGATGGAGAAGACCGGCAGCGCGGAGTTTCGCGTCGTGCACGACGGCCAGCAGCGCACCGTGTTCCCGCGCAAGTACCTCACCCAGGCGCAGGACAAGATGATGGCCACGCAGCCGGACATGATCCTGCAGTTCGCGCACTTCCTGGCGCAGCGTCACGACGCCGCGGTCTACGCGGACGTGTGGGTCTCCCTCAACGGTCGCCAGGCCGCACGCTTGATCGATCCCGGCGTCGACCTCGCGCGCGAGACGGACACGCTCGCGAACAAGCCGTGGATCCTGCCGGCGCCCGACTGACTACTCCCGGTCGTCGTCGTTGCTCGGGCTGCTCGGCGTGGCGTAGGCGGGCTTGCCGCCGCCGATCGTGGAGATGGTGGGCGTGGGCGGCGAGATCGGGATCACCACGTGTGAGCCCGTCTGGCTCCCGCTCGACGGGCGACCGCTGAGCGAGATGCTGGTGGTCGCGACCACGCTCGGCGGCAGGCTCGTGAACACCACCGGCGGCACGCTCGGCGTTCCGACGCCGCTCATGCCGACGACCGGACCGAGCATGCCGGCCAGCCACTCGTAGCCCTCGACGTAGGCCAGCGCGATCTTCACGACCACCGTCAGCGGCACCGAGAGCACGGCGCCGATCGGCCCCCACAGCCAGCCCCAGCAAACCATCGACACGAACACCACCAGCGGCGAGAGGCCGAGCGCCTGCCCGAACACGCGCGGCTCGACCAGCGCGGCGATCGCGGTGTTGATCAGCACGTAGCCCACGCCGACCACGAGCGCGGTGCCGAAGCCGTACTGCAGCAGCGTTACCGTCAGCACCGGCACCGCCAGCAGCAGGCTGCCGATGGTGGGGATGTAGCTGAGCATGAACGCGAGCACGCCCCAGAGCAGCGCGAAGTCCACGCGGAAGGCCGCCAGCCAGAGCGCCACCAGGATGCCCGTCAGCAGGTTCGCGCCGCTCTTGACCAGGATGTAGAGCTGCACGTGCGCGGCCGCGCGCCGGAACTGCTCGATGCCGAGCTCCGGGTGCTTGAACAGCAGCCGCAGCTTCTCCTCGATGCCGAGCAGCTCGACGAGCAGGAACGCGACGATCAGCAGCACCAGCGCGAGCATCGACAGCGCGTTGAAGACCTCGGTGAAGGCGGTGGCCACGATGCGCCGCGCCGACTCGCCGCGCAGCGCGCTCGGCAGTAGCTCGCCGAGATCGGGCAGCCCCTGAGCGACCAGCCACTCGGAGGCCTCCAGCCGCAGCACCTCGACGCGCGCCTGGTAGCGCGGGACCGCGCTCACGAAGGCGTCGAGCCCGCGCGCGCTGAGCGCGAACATGGCGGCGAAGAAGGCCACGTCCGCAAGCACCGCGGCACCCACCGCCACGAAGCGGTTTACACCGCGCCGGATCAGCCAGAACATGAGCGGCGCCGAGGCGATCGCGAGGAACGCCGCCAGGAGCAAAGGTACGACAAGCTGGGTGGCCAGCTTCAGTGCACCCAGCAGCACCACCATGGCGGCGGCGCGCACGACCAGCGAGGTCGAGCCGAACGGCGAGCTTTGCGTGCTGTCAGCCATGTTCCTTTGAAACCATCACCCATGGCCCGGGCTGCTGAAGCGAAAGTTATCACGCGCATACCCCGTGCTACAACGCGGCGCCATGGTTGATGTCGAGCGGGCCGACGGGCCGCGCGAGCAAAGCGCAGGAGGGCTCGACGTCTCGGTCGTCTTGCCGACGTACAACGAGTCGGCCTCGCTGCCGGTGCTGATCCCGAAGATCGTCGAAGCACTCGCACGCGCGCAGCTGCGCGGGGAAGTGATCGTGGTCGACGACGCGTCGCCCGACCACACCGCAGACGTCGCGCGTGAGATCGCGAGGACGTATCCCGTTCGCGTCCTGGAGCGCAAGCACGAGCGCGGGCTCGCCACCGCGGTGATCGCGGGCTTCCAGATGTCGCGCGCCGAGGTGTGCGTGGTGATGGACGCCGACGGCAGCCACCCGATCGACGCGCTGCCGCAGATGGTGCGCATGATCCTGGCCGACCAGGCAGAGATCGTGGTCGGCAGCCGCCACGTGCCGGGCGGCGGCTCCACCGACTGGCCGCTGTTCTCCCAGCTCAAGTCGCGCTTCGCGGCCTCGCTCGCGGTGGGGCTGAGCGGCATGACCGACCCGACCACCGGCTACATGGCCCTGCGGCGCAGCGTGTTCGAGCGCGTGAAGCTCGATCCCGTGGGCTGGAAGATCGTGCTGGAGATGGTGGTGAAGGCGCACCCCGCGCGCCTGGCCGAGGTGCCGATCGTGTTCGCGGACCGCGAGCTCGGGGAGAGCAAGCAGAGCCTGCGTGTGCTCAGCCAGTACCTGGAGCACCTCTACAAGCTGTACAAGTTTCGCTTCCCCACCTTCGTGGAGCTGCTGAAGTTCTGCTTCGTCGGCTTCTTCGGGCTGGTGGTGGATCTTTCGATCGTGTTCGGGCTCAAGAGCGCCTTTGCGCTCGACACGCGGCTGTGCCAGGTGTTCGGCTTCGCGGTCGCGGTGACGTTCAACTGGGCGATCAACCGGCGCTTCAGCTTCGAGCGCGCACGCGAGGCGCCGCTGTTCCGCAGCTACGTGGCCTACGTGGGCACCAACCTCGTGGGCCTCACGGTGCGCATGCTCGCGATCGACGCGCTGATGCGCGTGAGTCAGCTCGATCAGGGCAGCGGCTTCTTGCTGCTGAGCGTGATCGGCATCGTGCTCGCCACGCTGGTGAACTTCGTGGGCGTGAAGTACTTCGCGTTCGCCCCCGAGCAACCGGCAGCGGTGGCCGACCGCGTGAGCCTTGCACCGCCGGCCGAGGGGCCCCGCCGTGGCCCCACGCTCGCCGTGCTCGCGATGGCAGGTGCGCTGTTCGCGCTGCTGAGCTTCCGCATGCAGGGAGAGCGCAGCCACGACGAGCGGGTCAACATGGTGATGGCCGAGAACATCGCGCGCGGCTGGGACGGCTTCGTGCACCCCTCGGTGACGCCGGGTCCGGTGGCCCATTGGCAGCAGGATGCGCTGCCCGCGCTCGGCAACACGCCGCTCTATCCAGCGCTGCTGGCGCTCGCGCTGCCGCTCGGTGAGCACGGGCCCGATCTGGTCTCGCTGGGTGTGCTGGCACTTTTGTGGGCCGGAACCTTCTTTGCCTTGGCCCCGATCGACCGCAGTGCGGCACATACCGCTGCATTGTTGCTAGCGACCTCTCCCGCCATCGTGTCCGCGTTCTCGCGGCGCGAGTTCGAGCCGCTCGTGGCTGCGCTGTGCCTACTCGGCTTCGCGTTCGCCGTGCGCGCGCTGGCCCTGTTGCAGCCGAGCCTGGGGCTCGCGGGTGGCGCCGGCGTGGGGCTCGCGTTTGCGACCAAGATGTGGCTGTTCCTGCCCGGCCTGCTCGCGTGCGTGGGGCTGTTCGTGGCCAGCGCGCACGACGCCGAGCCGGTGACGCGCCGCCGCGTGCACCAGACGGCCTTGTGGTTCGCGCTGGGCTGCGCGGCGCTCGCGCTCAGCCACTTGCTGTTCGTCGCGATCGTCAGCCCCCACGATCTCGGGGCCTGGCTGGAGTGGGTGTACCTCGGCCTGTTCAGCGGACGCGGCATCACCGCACCCAAGCTCAGCAGCGTTCATGCCTCGGCGTGGGCGTACGTGGGCTGGCTGTTGCGCGACCATGGAGCATTGCTCGCGCCGTTGGTGCTCGGGCTGCCGGCTGCCACGCGGCGCATGGGTCGCTTTCGGGCCGCGATGTTCGCCGCGATCGTCGGTGCGCTGCTGGCGCTGGTGCCGCTCTCGGTGCCGGCCGCCAAGGAGCCGCTGTACATGGCGCCTGTGCTGCCGTTCCTGTACGCACTGGTCGCCCTGTCGTTGGTGGCGCCCGATCGCGTGCCCGAGCGCTTCCGGCGCGTCAACCGCGGGGCCGCCCAGCTGTCGCTGTTCGTGGTGCTGCTGCTCGCGATGGGCTGGCTCGGAAGCGCGCTTTTTCAGGCGTCGGCTGCTATCAGAGTTGCCTTGCCGCTTGCGCAGATCGCGCTCTGGTCCGTGCCCAGCTGGCGCACGCTCGCGGGGCGCAGCGTGGCGCCCACCATCTTGCCTTGCGCTGTGGGCTCGTTGCTTTTGACCGCCTGCGCGGTCTGGGTGGGGCCGTTGAGCGCCACATGAAGCTTGCGGATTTACCGGTCGGGCGCGCGATGTTCGCCCTTATAGTGAGCGGAGCGGGGAGGAAGCGAGTGAGTCGATCGCTGAACATCTGGTGGGCTGCCTGGGCACTCGCGGCAGCACTGTGCACCGCCATCGCGCCGCAGGGCGTGGCCGCGCAGGACGCCAAGCGCGTCGTGATCCTGGACTTCAAGGGGCCGAGCGCGAGCGCCGTGCAGGCGCAGGTCGCCGCCGGGCTCAAGGGCCGCAACGAGATCGAGCTGGTGGCGGCGCGCGAAGCGACCACACGCTCCGGGGGCACGCCGAGCAACGCCGCTCAGTACAAGGAAGTGGGCGAGGCACACGACATCGCCGCCTTCATCACCGGCGACGTGAAGAAGCAGGGCCATCGCCTGCAGGCCGAGGTGCGCGTGATCGACGCCTCCACCGGCCAGGAAGTGCACGAGGAGACCTACAGCCGCCGCTCGAACGCGCTGAAGACGATCAAGCCCACGGTGTGGACCGCACTCGGGCCAGCGATCGCGGAGAGCACCGCGCCGGCGAAGCCCAAGGCCGCCGCCAAGGCCACCAAGCCCTCCAAGCAGAAGCCTCCGCCGCCGCCGGAAGAGGAAGAAGAGCCCGAGGAGGACGACGGCCAGGCCGAGCGCGAGCGCAAGCGCGAGGAGGCCGAAGAAGAAGAGGAGCGCGAGCAGCGCGCCGAGAAGAAGAAGAAGAGGTCGACGCCCGGCGACAAGAACGCGGCGCACCCGGCGCTGATCGCGTCGTTCGGCCCGCGCATCATGTGGCGCTCGCTGCAGTACGAAGGCTCGCCCAGCTCGACCAACTTCCAGACCTACAGCAGCAGCGACGAGGGCACGCCTTCGTTCAACCTCGCGCTCGCCGCGCAGTGGTACCCGGGCGCGCACGTGCGCAGCGACTGGGTGTCGGACCTCGGCCTCGACTTCGATCTCGACTACGCGCTGGGCCTGAAGGCGAAGGTCGCCGAGTCCAACCGCGAGGTGAAGGTGAGCGCGTACGAGCTCGGCATCGGCGCGATCTATCGCATCCCGCTGGACGCGTTCGAGCCGCGCATCCGCATCGGCTACGTGAAGCACGTGTTCGACGTGGACCTCGATACGATGCCGGGGCTCAGCTACAGCAACATCCGCTTCAACGTCGGCACCGCCATCAACCTCGTGGACTGGCTCGCGTTCGACGTGAACTTCGGGTACCTGCTGGTGCTCGGCGTGGGCGAGCTATCGGACCCCAACTACGGCGAAGACGTGCAGACCACGGCGTGGGAGGCCGGCGGCGGCGCGATCGTGAAGTTCACTCCCGAGTGGGCCGCGCGGCTGGCGATCGACTACCGACGCTACAAGTACGACTTCGGCCTGTCCGACAACCCCGATACCGTGCTGCCGAAGTCCGGAACGGACGGCTACCTGCGGCTGACGCTGGCGGCGATCTGGACCCTGCCCGGCGTGAAGTAACGCTCAGCGCGCGTGCTCGAGGGCGTACCTGCGACAGTGGTTCAGGTACGCCGCCTCGTGGCTCGACACGAGCTCCACCACGCTGCCCCATAGCCATGACGGTGCTTCGATCGACTTCGGGCGTCGGCGGCGGAGCTCGCTGCGCCAGGCCTTGCGCTCGCTCGCGCCGAGCTGGCGTGCGTGCGCGCGGCCGACCACCTCGGCGAGGTAACGAGCCACCTCGGACGCCTCGCGCTTGCTGAGCGCGTCGAGCTCGAGCTTCAGGTCCTGCGGCAGCAGCTCGCGCACGAACACGGCGCGATCCAACAGCCGGGTGGCCACCATGCGCTCGCCCAGGTACGGCGAGAGCGCGCGCGCGCCCTGCACCACGCGCTCGGCATTCGTGTTGGGCATGCCGCTGTCCGGGTAGCGCGGCGCGTACGCCTGCACCGCCTCCTTGACGTCGACCAGGCGCAGCTTGCCCTGCACGCGCACCAGCAGCGCGAGCCGCAGCTTGCCGAGCGAGCTGCAGCCCTTCATCCAGTACGCCGCGTCGAGCAGCTCGGTCTCGCCACCCTCGTCGTGCGCGAACAGCGACTGCAGCTCGGGCGTCTCGACCATCGCGCCCACGGCGCGCCGCTCGGACCGGGTGAGGGGCCAGAAGCGCTCCCCGAGCGGGATCGTGGGCGCGGTGTCCTCGAGGCGCTCGCGCATCAGGTGCTTCCACGAGCGGCGCACGGCCTGCCGCATCACGAAGCGCACCGGTGCCGGGAAGCTCGAGCGCTCGTCGCGCTGCGGTGCGCGCAACGTGAGCGCCCGCTCGTAGCCCGCGACCACCTGCTCGATCATCAGCGCGGTGGTGGCGCCCGGCAGATCGGCACCGCGGGCCGCCATCGCGAGCGAGAGCGCGAGCCGCACCAGATCGTGAGCCGGGTTGCCGATCACCGACTGGTCGAGGTCCCGGATCTGCAGCGCGATGCGCCCATCCGCGTGCGCGACCGGGCCGAGGTTGCCGACGTGGCAGTCGCCGCAGATCCAGATCGCGGGCCCCTCGGGCAGCCCTGCGCCAGGCGCGGACTCCAGCCATTCGTAGAACTTGGCCGTGCTTCCTCGCACGTAGGCGTGGGCACTGCTGGCCATCTTCAGCCGCTGCCGGTGCAGCAATACTTCTTGGCGCTGGCGTCGACTGCGAGGGATGGGACTGCGCTTCAATGTCCCAAGCACGTAAACGCAGGGGGTACGTCCGCTATCTAGGACGTCAGGACCGACCGACTAGCCGAGCTCGGCTTCCTTCTTCTCCAGCTGCTCGCTGAGCGCTTCCCACTCCTCGGTCAGCTTCGCGAGCTCGCCCTTGCCTTCGCTGAACTCGACGAGCAGCTGGTTGCTCTTCTTGGCGTCGGCGTACACGGCCGGGTCCGCGAGCTTGGCCGTGCGCTCCTTCTGCGCCGTCTCGACCTTCTCGATCTGCGCCTCGAGCTTCGCGACCTTGTCCTTCAGCGGCTTGATGACCTTGCTCCGCTGCTGCCGCACGTCGGCCTCACGCCGCTTGCGATCCTTGTCCGACTCCCCGGGCAAACTCACGCTCTTCGGAGTTTGAGTCTGAGTCTGAGTCTGGGTGCCCGTGCCCCTGCCCCTGCCCGTGCCCGGTTCTTTCTCCCCCTGCTTCGCCGCCTCCTGCCGCTGCTTCAACGCAAACATGAACTCATCGAGCGTGCCCGGATAGACCTCGACCTTGCCGTCCTCGAGGTTCCAGATCTGCGTCGCCAGGTGCTTCACGAAGCTGCGGTTGTGGCTGACGAACAGCAGCGTGCCGTCGTACGACGCGAGCGACTCCGCCAGGCTCTCGCTCGAGCCGAGGTCGAGGTGGTTGGTGGGCTCGTCCATCATCAGGAAGTTGCCCGGCTTGATTAGCAGCCGCGCGAGCGCGACGCGAGCGCGCTCGCCGCCCGACAGCACGCGGATCTTCTTGTCGACGTCATCGCCGCGGAACAGGAACGCGCCGAGCACCGTGCGCACGCGCGTCATGCCGGAGGCCGGATCGACCTCGGCCACCTCCTGATACGGCGTGCTGTCGGCGTGCAGCTTGTCCGCGTGGTGCTGCGCGAAGTAGCCCACCTTCACGTGGTGGCCGAGCGCGACCGAGCCGGTGTCCGGCGTCAGCTCGCTGGCGAGCATCTTGAGCAGCGTAGTCTTGCCGGCACCGTTGGGTCCGATGATGGCGATGCGCTGCCCCTTGGCCACGCGCAGGTTCACATCCGACAGCACCCTGCGCGCGCCGAACGACTTGTTCAGCCCCTCGGCGACCAGCACGTCGTTCGAGCAGCGCTCGGTGGGCGGGAAGCTGAAGCGCATCACGGCCGCTTTTTCCAGCGTCTCCACCGTCTCCATCTTCTCCAGCTGCTTGATCCGGCTCTGCACCATCTTGGCCTTGTTGGCCTGGGCGCGGAAGCGGTCGATCAGCCGCTGCGCCTGCTCGCGCTCGCGCTCCACGTTGCGCGCGCGGTTGCTCAGCAGCTGCTCTTCTTCCGCGCGCTGCTTCAGGTAGCGCTCGTAGTCGCCCGGGTACTGCCGGACGCCCTCGACCTCGAAGCTGACCACACGCGCGATCTGCTCGTTGAGGAACTCGCGATCGTGCGAGATCAGGAAGAACGCGCGCGGGTAGCGCTGCAGGAAGTTCGCGAACCACGTGACCGTCTGCATGTCGAGGTGGTTGGTCGGCTCGTCGAGCAGGAGCAGATCGGGGCGCTGGAACAGCAGCGCCGCCAGCACCGCGCGCATCTTCCAGCCGCCGGAGAACTCCGCCAGATCGCGCTTGCGGTCCTCGTCCTTGAAGCCGAGGCCGGACAGGATGCTCAGCGCCTCGTGCTCGCTGAAGTGCTCCTCGAAGTGCCCGATGCGCTCGTGCAGATCCGACAGCCGCTCGACGACGTCGTTCAGCAAGTCCGTGTCGCCCGCTTGCTCGATGCGGGCGAACTCCTGCTCGGTCTCCACCAGCTGCGCGTCCAGCTCGTTGCGCCCCGGCACGCTGGCCAGCACGAACTCGACCAGGCTGCGCCCGCCCTCGATGCTCAGGTCCTGCGGCAGGTAGCCGAGCCGCGAGCCCTTGCGCAGGATGATCTTCCCGCTGTCCGGCACCTGCTCGCCCGCCAGCATCTTGAGCAGCGTGCTCTTGCCCGACCCGTTGGGGCCGATCAGCCCGATCCGGTCGCCCTCGGCGACGCGCAGATCCAGCTCGTCGACGATCGGGCGGTCGGCAAAGAACAGCGAAACTTTCTCGAATACGGCGAGGCTCACGGCGGCGCGTTATAGCGCGCGCGGGCTCCTCCCGCCTCAGAACTCCTCTTGCGACATGCCCGGCGTGCGACGCCTGCGCGGCTCGTCGTGGCGCACTGCGGGCATCGTCGCGACGGGCGCGCCGATCGGCTTGGCCTTGATCGGCGGTGCGAGCCGCGCGCTGCTCGCGGGAACCAGGGGCTTGCTGGCAACCAGCGTGCTGCCCGCATCCGGCGCCTCCACGCCGTCCGGGACGAGCGCGGCCGCGGGCGCCGCGACGACGGGCTCGGCTCGCGCGAGCTCGGGCATCACGGGCGGGAGCCGCGGCAGGGAGACCACCGGCTCGCGCGAGGCGAGCAGCCAGCCGCCGACGCACGCCATGCACAGCGCACTCGCCAGCAGGGCAGGCTTCCACCACGCGCGCCGTGCACCCGTCACCTCGTGCGCGAGCGGCGACGGCCGCGCCGTCTCGCGTGCGCGCGCCTCGCCGGACTGTTCGCGGTAGGGCAACAGCGCCTTGATCAGCGCATCGATGCTCTCGGGACGCTGCTCGCGGTCGTGGCTGAGCGCGCTCAGGATCAGGCGCTCCAGCTCGCGCGGGATCTCGGGGCGCAGCTTGCGCGGCGGCGTCGCCTTCACGGAGCCGAGCTGCACGATCAGCTGCTGAAAATTCGAGGCCGGATACGGTGCGTCCCCGGTCAGCGCCTCGTACAGGATCACGCCGAA
>DASUME010000869.1:0-9245 GCA_036277895.1 Polyangiales bacterium | reverse complement strand
GGCAGGACGAAGTGGTGACCGCGAATGCCTTTCGCACGCCGTTTCCCGCCCTGTGCGGGCGCACGTCCCCCTGCAAGCAATGCGGCACGGCCGGTGCACTGCGGACGTGCGGAGGAACATGCGAACACGTGACATCAGCCTGTGCGCGATGTTGGTGGTGGGCGGCTGCGCCCATCACCAGCGTGCACCGGAGACCAGAGCCGAGGCCGAGCAGCGCGCGATCGCGAGCGACGTGCACCGCGAGCAGCCGATGCCCAGCGAGCGTCCCGAGCTGACCCGCGCTGAAGATCCGGGTGCGCCGGTGCCGGGCGTGCCGGCCGACAACACGGAGATCAACGAGCGTGATCGCTCGTCCGCCGCGCTGACGCCGATGGATCAGAGCGAGAGCGAGCCCGACCGCGATCTGCTGCAGCGCATCCGCAAGGCCGTGATCGCGGACGACTCGCTCTCGTTCGACGCCAAGAACGTCAAGATCATTACCCGCAACGGACAGGTCACGCTGCGTGGCGCCGTCGCCAACGCCCGCGAGAAGGCCAGCATCGAGAAGGCCGCACGCGACGCCGCGGGCATCGATCGCGTCACCAATCAGCTCGAAGTCGCCAACTAAAATTTCCTGGAGGATCCCATGAGCAAAGCCGTTATCGGAATCGTTGAGACGCGTGCACAGGCCGAGAGTGTGGTGCAGGCGCTGCGCGCCACGAGCATCCGCGGCGAGGACATCTCGGTGCTGATGCCCGACACCGGAGGCAGCAAGGACTTCGCCCATGAGCAGCACACCAAGGCGCCCGAGGGCGCGGCCGCAGGTGCCGGTGCGGGCGGCGTGCTGGGCGGCACCCTGGGCCTGCTCGCCGGCATCGGCGCGCTCGCGATCCCGGGCTTCGGCCCGCTGATCGCGGCCGGACCGGTGCTCGCCGCGCTGAGCGGTGCGGCAGCCGGCGCCGCCGTGGGCGGCCTCAGCGGCGCGCTGGTCGGGCTCGGCATCCCTGAGCTCGAGGCCAAGGCATACGAGGGCAAGGTCAAGGGTGGCAACATCCTGATCGCCATCCACGCCGCGGACAAGGACGCACAGCGCGCCGCCAAGGATGCGCTCGAAGCGGCCGGCGCCAAGGACGTCTCCAGCACGTCCGAGGCCTCGGTTCCGCGCGACGCACGCGCCTGAGGCGAGCTGGCTCACGGGAGGCGATTCGGCACGGCGCACGGGGTCGACCCAGGGGGGTCAAGACGCTACGTTTGCCGTCGAATCGCCACAGTGGAGACCAGCGATGCGTAACCCGAAAGACTTCTTCAAGCCGCTCGCGATCGGCGCCCCGGAACCGCTCCGTGAGATCCCGTTCCGCCCCTCGCGCATGATCCACTTCTTCGATCCGTCGAACGCGAAGATGGCGGCCAAGGTGCCGGACATCGCGAAGCAGACCGACGTGTTGCTCGGCAACCTGGAGGACGCGGTCGCGTCCGACAAAAAGATCGACGCGCGCGAAGGCTTCGTGAAGATCGCCAAGGAGACGAACTTCGGCGACACGCAGCTGTGGACGCGCGTGAACAGCCTGGACAGCCCGTGGCTGCTCGACGACCTGACGCGCATCGTCACCGAGGTCGGCCACAAGGTCGACGTGGTGATGGTGCCGAAGGTCGAGGGCCCGTGGGACATCCACTACGTCGACCGCCTGCTCGCGCAGCTGGAGGCGAAGGCCAAGCTCAAGCGCCCGATCCTCGTGCACGCGATCCTCGAGACCGCGCTCGGCGTGGCGAACGTGGAGCAGATCGCGGAGGCGAGCCCGCGTATGCAGGGCCTGTCGCTCGGTCCGGCGGATCTCGCGGCCTCGCGCCGCATGAAGACCACGCGCGTCGGCGGTGGCCACCCCGCGTACATCGTGCGCGCCGATCCGGATGCGGCGAACCCCGAGGCGCCGCGCACGACGGCCCAGCAGGACCTGTGGCACTACACGATGGCGCGTATGGTCGATGCCTGTGCGGCCAACGGCATCCTGCCCTACTACGGGCCGTTCGGAGACATCAAGGACGTGGTCGCGTGTGAGGACCAGTTCCGCAACGCATTCCTGCTCGGCTGCGTCGGCGCCTGGTCGCTGCACCCGGTGCAGCTCGACATCGCGCGCAAGGTGTTCAGCCCGCCGGTCGAAGAGGTGAAGTGGGCGATCAAGGTGATCGACGCGATGGGCGATGGCACCGGCGCGGTCATGATCGACGGCAAGATGCAGGACGACGCCACCGTCAAGCAGTGCAAGGTGATGGTCTCGCTCGCGCGCATGCTCGCCGAGAAGGACCCCGCGCTGAAGACCGCCTACGGTCTGTGAGCCGCCAACGGCGTGCGCCCCGCACGCCAGCGGCAAGCTGCTAGGACTAGTCCGGCGTGTCCGTGGGGCCGATCGGGAGCTTCGCGCTGCGCTTCGGGGCGCGCTTCTTGGGGCGGCCCGCGTCTGGCTCGAGGCGCGCAGGCTCGGGCGGAGGCTGCGGCGCGAGCACCGGCTCGGGCGTCACCGGCGCGGGCCCCTCCGCGACCGGGACCGGGAGCGCCACCGCGCGCGGCCCCGGACGCTCGGGCTGTTGGCCGAGCAGCCACCAAGCACCGGCCGCGAGCGCGACCGTCGCGAGCGCGATCGTGAAGCCGCCACGCGAGCGCTTGCCGGGCAGCGCACGTAGCGCCGTGCGCAGCGCGCCTGCGTCGAGGTAGCGCTCCTCGGGGCGCTTGCGCAGGCAGCGCAGGATCACCTGCTCCAGCTCGCGGCCGAGCTCGGGGCGCAGCTTCGACGGCGGCACCGGGTCCTCACTCGCGACCGCGATCGCCAGCGCGGAGAGCGTGCGCTCGCCGAAGGGCAGCTGCGCCGTGGTCAGCTCATACAGGATCACCCCGAGTGACCACACGTCGCTGCGCGCATCGACGTCGCCGCCGCGCATCTGCTCGGGCGACATGTACACGGGCGAGCCGATCACGGCGTGCTGCCCGGTCAGCGCCGTGCTCGCGAGGTCGAGCGCGCCGCCGATCGACTTGAAGATGCCGAAGTCGAGCACCTTCACCAGCGAGTCTTCGCCGAGGAACAGGTTCGCGGGCTTGAGGTCGCGATGCACGATGCCGAGCTCGTGCACCTGCGCGATCGCCTCGCACGCCTGGAGCACGTAGTCGACCGCCAGCGGCACCGGCAACGGCCCCGCCTCGAGCGACTGCGCGAGGTCGCGGCCCTCCAGGAACTCCATCACCAGGAACGGCGCGCCGCTCGGCAGCTGCCCGAAGTCGAACACGCGCACGATGTGCCGGTTCTTCACCTGCGCCGCGATCCGCGCCTCGCGCAGGAAGCGCGCGATCTCGCTCGCGCCCGTGCGGCGCAGCACCTTGATCGCGACCTTGCTGCCGAGCACCAGGTGCGTGGCGGCCAGCACCACACCCATGCCGCCGCTGCCGATCACCGACTCCACGCGGTACTTGTCGACCAGCACCGCGCCCACGGGCGGCACGTCCAGCGAGCCGTCGAGCACCGGCACCGCTTGCGTCGCGTCGGGATCCGCGAGCGCGTGCTCGGCATCTTGCAGCGACTCCGCGAGCAACGAGCGGCAGGCGTCACACTGCGCCAGGTGCTCCTCGGCGCGCTCCAGCGAGCCGCCCCCGAGCGCTCCCTGGGCGAGCAAGATCACCGTGTCCTCGTCGAGGTGACGCACCATCCAGGCGGAGTATGGATCAGCGCCCCCACCGGAGACGAACCCCTTGTAGCCGTGACGGCGTCATTGCATGGTGGCGCGATGCCGAGCCTCGCCGCCTGCTTCGCCAGCTCGTGCCGCGCAGGTGTGCCCGCGGCCGACGAGGCGGCGCTGCGGGCCTACGTCGCGGCGGCGCGCGCGAGCTGGCCCGGGTCCGCCATCGACGACGAGACGCTGGTGAAACACGCGGCCGAGCGCGCCGACGAGCGTGGCCTGCCGGAGCACGGCGGCGACCTGCTGCTCGCGCTCGGCTGCCTGCGCGGCCTGCCCGAGGCGCTGGCCGCGTTCGAGCTGCGCTACGCGGACGTGATCGAGCGCGTGCTGCAGAAGCGGCGCGCGGATGCGCTCGCGGACGACGTCGCGCAGATCGTACGCGAGCGGCTGCTGCTCGGCCGCGAGGGAGCGGCCCCGCAGATCGCGGGCTACCGCGGCACGGGCCCGCTGCGCAGCTGGGTCGCGATCGCGACCTCCACGCAGCTCGCGATGGCGCGCCGCAGCGAAGGCCGGCGCCGCGAGCAGCCCGAGCAGGACCTGATCGCGGGCGATCCGGAGCTGCGCTACCTGCAACAGCGCTACAAGAGCGAGGTCGAGCAGGCGGTGGTGCACGGGCTGCGTACGCTGGGCGATCGCGAGCGCGTGATCTTGCGCCTGCAGCTGGGCGAGCGGCTCACGCTGGAGCAGCTCGCCGCCATGTACACGGTCGACCGCGCCACAATTGCGCGCTGGCTGGCCAAGGCGCGCCAGAACCTGATGCAAGCGATCCGCCTGGAGCTGCGCGCACGCACCGGCGCCGCCGAAGGCACCTGCGAGGATCTGCTCAAGCTCGTGCAGAGCCAGCTCGACGTCTCGGTCCTGCGCCACCTCAGTTAGGGAGCTGGCTGCCACCGACGCAGGTGTTGTCGACCGGGTTGAGCGTGGCCTGGGCGCACTTGCCGCCGCAGCACGCGAGGTCCGCGTCGACCGTGAAGCCGCTGATCACCACGGACTTGCACTGCTCCTGCACCTCGCACGCGTTGCTGCTGGTGCGGTAGCAGGTGGCGATGCGGCCGGGCGCCGTCGACCACTCTGGCAGGATGGCGAGCGTGGCGGGCGCATCGACGTGCCTGGTGGCGCCGCTGGTGGCACAGACCGCGCCGGAGCCACACTCCGTGTCGGCGAGGCAGGCGAAGCCGCAGCGCTTCGCGCGCCCCTCGACCGCGCCGCAGGCGAGCCCGTCCGCGCAGTCTGCCGCGCTCTCGCACAGCCCGCCGCGCGGCACGGTGGAGGTGATGCGCGGCATGCACGTGCGCGTGCTGACGTCGAAGGCGTCCGTGTAGCGGCAGACCTGGCCGCCCTCACAATCGGCGTCGTCGCGGCACGCGCTGCAGCGGCCGAGCACGCAGTAGCCCCCGCCGCAGGCGGCATCGCTGGCGCAGTCACCGCACACGCCGTCCGCGCCGGGATATCTGGTGAGGCCCGGCTGGGTGCCGAAGCTGCAGCTGCCCGAGGCGCACTGCCCGCCGATGCTGCAGCCCTGGTTCACGGCGCAGGCGCCCTGCTTGGCGCACGCGCGGCACACGCCGGCCGCGCAGGCTCCGTCGCGGCACTCGTCGCTGCTGCGGCAGGCGTCGCCCTCCCCGCAACCGCCCGCTGCACAGCTCGCGCACTGGCCGAGCACGCAGCGGCTGGAGGCGCAGGTCAGATCGGTGCTGCACATCGAGCCGTCCGCGAGCTTGGTGGGGCCCACCGTGCTGCAGCTCTCCAGCTTGGAGTCGATCACCAGCGAGGCGATGCGCACCGTGCCCGGGCCTTGCTTGCGCAGCGCGATGCGCAGTGCGCGGTACTCCGGCGGCGCGCGTAGCGCGACCTCGAACCTGCGCCAGCGCACCGCCGGCACCGGGGCACTGGTGTCGACTCTCTTGTCGTCGTTGAAGTCGAGCTCCAGCGCGAGCTGCGCGTCGGGCGCGATGTCGGCCAGGAAGCTGAACGACAAGCAGTCGATGTTCTGCACGAAGGCGTAGGTCTTGCTGACCAGCGCGGGTGTACCGGTCAGCTCCACGGCGCGTTGGTGCTCGTGCCAGCTGGCGCTCGCCGCCAGCTCCCCTTGCTCCTTGTTCCAGCCGCACAGCGCCTCGGCGCAGGTGCTGTCGACGACGTCCATGGGCATGAAGGCATCCTCGTCGCCGCATGCGAGGAGGGCGAGCAGGAAGAGCGCAATCTTACGCATGATCACCAACCTCCCGTGACGCTGTTCAGGCGCAGGCCGGTGAGGATCGTCGGCCCACCGGCATCGTGGGTCTCCCCGATGGCGTTCTCCAGCGTGGGCGCGTGCGTCCAGCCGCCGGCGAGGAAGGCGCCGAAGTGGGTGGTGAACCCGAACTGAAAGCCGAGCAGCGCACGCAGCGCGAACGCGCGGCTGCGCTTGTCGTCGCGCTCGGGCACGTACGTCGTGCCGGCCTGCACCTCGTACTCGAGCAGGCTCTTGGTGAACGCGAGCCCCAGCGTGAGCTCGGCGTAGAACACCACCCAGTGGCTCACGATCGGCTGCCGGAAGCGCGCGCCCGCCGTGACGGCCTGCGAGTGGTAGGAGTACACGTAGCGATCGCCATCGTTGGGCTTGGGCGGCCCGACGCTCTCGATCTCGTAGCGGCGCGCCTCCAGCTTGCTGTAGTGCAGCGTCAGCCCGAAGCGCCGAGAGAGCATCCAGCCCGCGCCGAGGTCGAGCCCCACCCGACTCCGCGACTGGACGTCGTAGTCGAACGCGCGCAGCGTCTTGCCGTACGCGTCCTCGTCCCGCGTCACGGTGATCAGCATGCCGAATTCCGCGAACCAACCTTCGAGCGCGAGCCGCTGGCGCTCCAGGCGCGCCGCGCGCTCCCCCGGGTCCTCGGCCTTGCGCAGCGGCGCGTACGCGTAGGGTCCCGTGTACGGTTGGTACGTGGGCGCGGGGTTCTCCAGCGCCAGCGCCGTGTTCGGCACCAGCGGGCCGATGCTGACCACGATGCGCGCCGGCGCGGCGCCGATCGCGAGCTTGGTCGACCAGCTCTGGAAGCCGAGCGCCTCGGCGCTGAACACGTGCTCGCCCGGCTCCAGCGGCACCGCGTTCCACTCCTCGCGCGCGATCGCGCCGCCGTCGAGCCGCAGCGCGACCAGCGAGGGATCGATGTCGTGCGGCAGCGCGAGCGCCGCGAACGTGAGCTGGGCCTCCAGCAGCGCGATGTGCTCGCGCGCGAGCGGGATGCGGTCGTCGCGCCCCTCGCGCTGCGCCACCGCCTGCGCCGCCCGCAGCACACGCCAGGCCTCGGCCGTGCGGCCCTCACGCTCGCGGCACAAGCCGAGGTTCAGCAGCGTGCCGCCGCGCGGGAGCAGCCGGTAGCTCTCGGCGAAGGACGCGCACGCGGCCGGCACCTGGTTGGCGTCCAGCTCGCGCTTTCCCTGCGCAAACAGCGCGTTCGACTGCAACAACGTCTCCGCCGGCACGTCCTGCGCACACGCGACCCGCACGCACAGCAGCAGCGTCGCGATCAACACGTACAGCACGACCGATGGCCAGTCACTGGTGGGCATCCTCACTCCTGAGCAGGGGCCGAGAAGGCCCGTGCCGTGGAGATGCCGGCCCGCAGCGGCAGTCGCATCGTCAGGCGAAGAATTCACACGCGTACAGAACACCGCCCTGGTTCTGTTCGATACCTGGCCCGGCGTCGACTCGCGTTTGGGGGGGTCTACCGCACGTTGAAGCGCGCGAGCTCGCTGCGCTCGGCCCCGGGGCAGCCGGGCGAGCTGTTGCTGCCGGGCGTCGGCGCGGGGCAATCGGGGTTGACGAAGCCGTACACCACCACCGAACCCGACCAGCTGTCGGTCAGCGAGAGCATCACGGTCAGGGAGGAGGAGTCGTAGCCGCTGGTATCGAGCGCCGTGAGCCCGTAGCGCTCGGCGAGCGAGCCCGCCCCCGGTGCCTGGTCGGCGAGTTGGACCGCAACGTCGCTGATCAGCTCGCCGCTCGCGTTGGTCTTGCCCACCGCCTGCACGGGCCAGCGTCCGTCGATCACCCCGTCCGCCGTCTTCACCACCAGGGTTCCCGGGACCACGAGCCCCGGATCGGGCAGCAGGGTCGACGTGTCTGTCTCACTCTGGCAGGCGACCTGCCCGGGCTCGAACACGAGCGTCGCGGGCTGGTCACCCACGGTGGCGCTGCGGTGCTGCGCGAGGCGCGCCAGGATCGCAGGCGCGCCGCCTGCCGTCAGTGGCAGCGGGACGCCGTAGGTGCAAGGCGGCAGCCCGAACGTCGCCAGCGGACCCGAGCCAGCGCCCGAGCCCACCGAGTCCTTCGTGTGCTGCTCGAAGGTCGGGTACACCGAGCCGCTCAGGCCGTAGGGGGTGAACTGCGTACCGAGCTCGACCGACGCCGTGATCCAACCCTCGCCGAAGCTCGGGGGCGTCACCGTAAGCGTGCCCTTCAACTTCGCGGGGTCGAACCGCAGGTGCAGGGTTGCGGCGCCCGCCTGCCGGGCGACCAGCGCGGTGCGCACGCTCTCGTTCAGCGCTCCGCCCGAGCTCTGCACGGTCACGTCCGCCTCGATCTCCAGCTGCGCGCCGCAGCCTTGCGCGATCTCGATGCCGCCACGGTTGGCGTAGCGCACGAGCTTGGCGCCCCGCGGCACCACGCCCAGCCTGAGCGTCTGCAGACCGCTCTCGGGCCCGTAGGAGCCGAAGCGTAAGGTCTGCCAGGTCAGCGCCTCGCTGTGCGTGCCGCCCGCGTAGGCGAGCACGTCGTTCGCGCTGAAGCCGAGCTCGCTGGGGGTGGCGAGCTCCAGCTTCGTGCTGCTCGCGACCTCGCAGTTGCCGCTCGTGTTCTCACCTGGCTCATCGAACGGGTTGCCGGTCTCCGTACCGCCGCAGCCGAGCAAGAGCCCCATCGCCAACATCATCTTTTTCGCCATGGCTCACTCCTCGATCGAGAGCGGGAACATCTGAAAGTTGAGCTGCACCACACGCTTGGCGTCGGCGTCGGCTCCGTACTTGCGGAGCAGGTCGCTGCGCACCTGGGCTAGCTCGGCCTTGAGCGCGCGCAGCTGTGCATCGCTCAAGCACAACGTCAGCGAGGCGATCTCGCGCTGCTCGCGCGGCACCAGGTCGAGCGCCTCCGCCGCGCGCTCCATCATCACGCGGTGGAAGCGCACCACGTGGTGGCCGAGCGGCTTGTCGGGCGTCTTCACCAGCGCGTGCGCCTGGCGCAGCGTGCCCCTGTCCTCCACGAGCAGGCCGAGCTCGCGCAGCACCTTGAGCGCACGCGCGGCCTGGCGCGACGTGATCGCGGGCATCAGCCGGCTGGCGATCCACTTCGGGTCCGCCTGGAAGTCTCTGCGCGCAGCCAGCTCGCGCACGGCCGGCACGTACCAGTGCGCGTGGTAGGCGGCGTACTCGTCGTCGAGCGGGTGCGCCTGCTTGAAGCGGCGGTGGCTGCGCAGGCGCTCGTAGGCGCGCTCACGCTCGGTCTGCGTCTTGGCCTGCTGCAGCGCGACCAGCTCGACGAAGTACGAGGCTCGCGACGCTTCGAG
>DASUME010000868.1:0-5783 GCA_036277895.1 Polyangiales bacterium | reverse complement strand
TGCCCGAGCCCTGGCGCGGAAACAGGTGCGCCAGCGCACCGTCGAGCCGCGCGCGTGCGTACTCGGGGCGCCCGGGTTGGCGCTTGATCGGGGCGGCGAGCCGCACCTTGCCGCGTGTGCGCGTGGGCGAAGGATCGCCGAGCATGCGCCGCAGGCCCGGCCGCACGAACAGCTCGAACGTGACCCAGGCGCTGACGGGGTTGCCGGGCAGGCCCAGCACGGGCACTGCGCCGGCGCGTCCGAACGCCACCGGCTTGCCCGGCTTCATCTTGATCTTCCAGAAGTCGAGCGTCACGCCCGCGGCCGCCAGCGCGTCGCGTACGAAGTCGTACTCGCCCACCGAGACGCCGCCGATCAGCACCAGCACGTCCGCGCGCAGGCCGGCGCGAATAGCTTCTGTGGCGGCCTCCAGCGTGTCGGGCACGGGCGGCAGCACCCACGGATCGCCGCCCGCCTCGAGCACCTGCGCGGCGATCATGTACCCGTTCGAGTTCACGATGCTGCCTGGCCGCGGGGCTTCGCCGATGTCGCGCAGCTCGTCGCCGGTGGAGATGATCGCCACCCGGGGTCGACGGTGCACGGTCGCGCTCGCGAGGTCCTGGCTCGCCAGCAGGCCGAGCTCTCCCGCGCCGAGGCGCGTGCCGCGCTTCAGCATCGGCTGGCCCGCGCGCAGATCGGAGCCGCGCTTGCGCACGTTGCCGCTCACGCGGATCGCCTCCAGCACCTCCACGCGCTCGCCTTCGCGTCGCGTGTGTTCCTGGATCACGACCGCGTCCGCGCCGTCGGGCATCACCGCGCCGGTGAAGATGCGCTGCGCCACGCCGCGGACCAGGGCCGGCGGCGTGGGCCCACCCGCGCGGCTCTCGCCTTCTACGCGCAGCGCGACGGCCTGCTCGCGCGTGGCGCCGGCCGTCTCGTCGGCGCGCACCGCGTAGCCATCCATCGCGCTGTTGTCGAACGGCGGAGCGTCGTGCTGCGCGTCGACGTCGCGGGCGAGGAAGCGATCGAGCGCCGACAGCAGCGGCAGCCGTTCCTCGTCGTTGGGCGGGAACGCCGCCAGGATCTCGGCTGCAGCGTCGTCGACTTCTTTCACTTCTTGCTCTTGCTCGAGGGACTCGCCGGCTTCTTGGGCGAGCTGGCGGCACGCTCCTGAAGCGTACGCGGTGCCACTGCGGGCGCCACCGCCGGCCGGACCGGGCGCAGCGGCTGCAGCGACGAGGTCGCGAGCGAGCGCGAGCGCTGCAGCGCGACGGGATGGTCGCGGCCATCGCTCTCGGTCGCCCACGTGACGGGCGGCGCCACCGGCTTCGTCTTGGCGGGCTCCATCAGCTGGCCGCCCCACGTGCGCTCGCCGTCCTCGGCAGGCGCGGGCTTGGGCGCCTCGGCCTGCGCCACGCGCGGCGCCGGCTCGTCCTCGTGCAGCGGCGCGATCACACCGCGCGCCGTCAGGGCGGGCACGTCGTCCTTGGGCACGTAGAGGATCATCGTGTCGCCGAGGCGCAGCTCGCGGTCGCTCGCGAACTGGTTGATGCGGCCGAGCGAGCCGGTCGACAGATCGAAGCGCTGCCCGAGCGCCGTCAGCGTGTCGCCCGACTGCACGCGGTAGCGCACGCGCACGCGGCCACGCTGCGCCTCGTGGTACGCGAAGAACTCGTCCGAGCCGAGCTCCAGGATCTTCACGTCCTTCGGCTCGTAGACCACGGCCTGCTGGAGGTCGACCTCGGGCGCCACGAACAGCTGCAGCAGCATGCCGGGCTGCAGCGAGGCACCCGGGCTCAGGCTGTTCCAGCTCATCAGTTCATCCGGCGTGACCGCGAAGAACTGCGCCACCTTGCTCGCGTCGTCCTCGACGCCCGCGCGGTAGAACACCTGCTTGCGATCCGGGTACGAGAAGTCGCGCGACGGCACGGTCGCCACCATCGGCTCGTTCAGGTCCCTGGTGGGCGTGGCGTGCGCCGGCACGAACAGCGTGAAGCCGGGCTTCAGCTTCTCGTCGTGCGCCAGCGCGTTCAGCTCGCGCAGCTTGTCGACCGAGGTGTCCGCACGCTTGGCCAGATCCTCCAGGCCCTCGCCGAGCCGCACGGTGTAGGGCAGCACGGCGTCGTTGCTCTTGCGCGCGGCCCAGTGCTGCGTGAACTGCACCTGCTGCTCGCGCGGCACGTACACCTGCACGTCATCGCCGGGCGGCGTGCGGCTCTGCTTCAGGTGCGGGTTGTACGTGCGCAGCTGCTCGACCGTGATCCCGGCCGCGGCAGCGATCTCGTCGAGCGCGGTGCCGGGCGCGACGTCGACCTTGGCGGTCGCGCGCGGGGCCTCCATCGTCAGCTCCTTGAAGCCGAAGCGCTCCGGGTTGTGGCCCACGATCGCCATCGCCGCGATCTTGGACACGTACAGCGAGGTCTCGAACGGCAGCCCTGCTTCCAGGTGCGAGAGCAGCCAGTAGTCGTTGGAGTTGTACTTCTTGATCGCGCGCAGCAGGCCGCCGTAGCCCATGTTGTAGGCCGCGAACGCGAGCTCCCAGCTGCCGAAGCGATCGTGCAGGTCGCGCATGAAGCGCGAGGCTGCGCGCGTGGAGCGCTCGGGATCGAGCCGCTCGTCGACCCAGCGATCGATGCGCAGGCCGTACGAGCTGCCGGGCTGCTGCATGAACTGCCACATGCCCCAGGCGTCCACCTGCGAGCGTGCGGTGGGGTCGTAGCCGCTCTCGATCATGGCCACGTACTGCACGTCTGCGGGCAGCCCGTGCTCGTCGAGCACACGCCGGATCATCGCGCCGAAGCGCTCGCGGCGCTTGATCCAGCCGGCCGCCAGCTCGCGCCCGCGCGGGTCGTCCTTGAAGAACAGCAGGTACTCGATCACGCGCCGGTCCCAGCGCACCGGCAGGCTCGGCAGCTCGAGGCCCTTGAGGAAGGCCAGGTCCACGCGCTTGCCGTTCAGCTCGATGTGGTCGGGCGGCGCCTCGAAGACGGCGTCCACCGGCGTCTTCGCTTCGCGCGGGTCCTCCGGCTCGCTCTTGCTGAACAGGTCTTCTTCGGCGAGCCGCAGTGCCCTCAGCTCGGGCGACTCGACCTCTTGCTCGACCCCCGTTGGCGCCTGCTGGCTCCAGGTGCTCGCCGGGAAGGGCGAGGCCACCGAGGGCGCCTCGGCGCGCGCGCCGGCTGCGAACAACAACAGCAAGCCCGAGAACGAGCAGGAGGACAGGGATCGGGAGGATTGGCGCATGGTTCGTGGGTCGTCGAAGGTACGACCTTGGAACCGTAGCCCCCGCGCCGAGGGGCCGGCCAGAAAGCGGCGCGCGTGGGCACACAGCCCACGCGTGATACGGGGGCTAGGCGACGACCTTGTTGCGGCCGCTGCGCTTGGCTTCGTAGAGCTTGGTGTCGGCGGCCTTGATCAGGCGCGCCGGGTCGCTCTCGTGCTCGCCGAGCAGCTGGTTGCAGCCGATCGAGATCGTGACCGGGATGCGCTCGCCCTCGAACTCGAACACGCGGTCCGCGATCAGCTTGCGCAGCTCCTCCGCGATGATCGCGGCGCCCGCGATATCGGTCTCCGGCAACAGCACCGCGAACTCCTCGCCGCCGTAGCGCGCGAGGATGTCGTCCGGGCGCAGCCGGATGCGCACCGCGCTGGCGACTTCCTTCAGCACGTAGTCGCCCGCGATGTGCCCGAACGTGTCGTTCACCGTCTTGAAGTGATCGAGGTCGAACATGCATAGGGTCAACGCGCGCTGGTGGCGCGTGGCGCGCGGCAGCTCGCGCTCGAGCGTCTCGAGCAAGTAACGCTTGTTATGGACGTTGGTCAGCCCGTCCATGATCGTCATCCGGTAGATCGTCTCGTGGTACTGCGCTTCCACGTCCTGACCGCTCAGGTACTTGAAGATCGTGTCGCCGACCTTGACCTGATCACCACGGCGCAGCTGGTACTCCTCGATCAGCTCGTCGTTGACGTAGGTGCCGTTGGTCGAGCCGAGGTCCTTGATGAACCAGGCAGACTTGCGGCGATCGATCCGGCAGTGGCGGCGCGACACGCTGTCCGAGGGCAGCACGATCTGGTTGCCGCGCTCACGCCCGATGCGCAGCGTCTCGTTGCCGAGCACCTGACGCTTGCCGAGGTTGTGCGGATCGGGGGAGTAGATCATGACGAGGCAATCGTCGACCATTCCCTCGGGCTGCCCAACTTCGCTGAGCGGCGTGATTCGTGTTTTGACCTCGGAATCCAAGGCGCTCGACAGTCCGGCTTTCCTGCGAAAAAACCGCAGCTCGATAGAGCGTAAGAAGGTCGCCGATCAACGTCAAGCAGTGCTGCGAAAAGCGGTATTCGCCGCACGCACATCGCCGGCTACGACCGCTGTCGGCGCACCCAGCGTTCCGGTCTGGTAGGAAGAGTCAGGCCGCTCGGCGCGCTGCTGCACAGGTACTGCATGTTCTCGTAGTTGATGGTCGCGTGCGCGAGCAGGGGCGCGAGCAAGCTGCCGCTGCCCACGAACAGGGCGGCGAACACGAGCCCCATCACGCTCGCCCACAGCGCCCAGCCCAGGTAGGTCTCGCGCGCGGATACGTGCAGCAATCCGAACACCAGCGAGCTCGCGGCCACGCCCAGCCAGGGCATCAGCGCGGCGCGGAAGAACAGCTCCTCGGCCACCGCCGACAGCGTGGCGAGCACCAGCAGGCGCGAGCGCGAGGCGCCGATCAGCGCGGCGCGCAGGCTGTCGCGCAAGGTGCGCGCCCAGCGTGTTCGTGCGACCAGCCAGCGTGTGCTGCGGACCGTCAGCGCCGTCACGATCAGTGCGAGCGCCAGGCCGAGCAGCAGGGCCGACCACGACTCCGCGCTGAAGCGCGGCCCAGGTGGCGCTGTCAGCACCGCCCCACGTGTGAGCCACGACAGCCCCGCCCCCAAGGCGGCGAGCGGTCCGTACACCGCCCACGGTAGCCACCACGCCGAACGCCCCATTCTCACCGTCTATCAAAGGCGATCCGCGCTGACAATGAAGCGACACGCGCCCGTTGACATAAACAGGTATGCGCTCTACGAGAATTGGCAGGCTCAGTCGCTGCTTCTTTAGTTGGGGGATACGCCGCGTTTCATGGATTCTGCACACGTGACTGAGACGCCGCGGATATTGGTCGTCGACGACGAACAAGTGATCCGGGAGATCCTCGCCGACTTCCTGTCGATGGAGGGCTTCTGGGTGCGCACGGCCGAGGACGGCAGCGCCGCGCTGGTGGAGCTCTCGCGCAACCAGTACGACCTGGTGCTGAGCGACCTCAAGATGCCGAACATGGGCGGGCTGGAGCTGCTCAAGAACATCAGCGAGCACACGCCCAACGTCGTGACGATCATCATGACCGGCTTCGGCACGGTCGAGACCGCCATCGACGCCATGAAGAAGGGCGCCTACGACTACATCCTCAAGCCGTTCAAGGTCGAGGAGGTGGTGCACACGATCCGGCGCGGCCTGGAGAAGCAGCGGCTCACGGCCGAGAACATTCGGCTCAAGGAGGCGCTCTCGCTCTACAAGGTGAGCGAGGCGATCGCCTCCAGCCTGTCACTCGACGGTGTGATGGGCACGGTGACCGACGCCGCGGTCCACGAGATTGCGGCCGATGCGGTCACCATCCTGCTCGACGACGGCGAGGGCGGCTTCTTCGAGCGCGCGCGCGAGGGCAACCCGCAGCTGCGCGCCGATCCTGCCGCCGAGTTCGGCGAGCTGGACCCGACGGTGCTGCACGAGTTCTTCAGCGAGGATCGCTTGCTGCGCGTGCACGGCATCGACGGCCTGCCGT
>DASUME010000867.1:0-5641 GCA_036277895.1 Polyangiales bacterium | reverse complement strand
CCGCGCCGTTGTTGGTCAGCACCAAGCGGCCGTCGTCGAAGAAGCGCAGCAGCACGTCGCGCTGGTTATTGGCGTACTCGAGGGCCGTGCGCGTGTAGCCGCGTTGGCCCTTGAACGCAGGTCGCTGCTGGTCGACCCACGCGAAGAAGCTCTCGACGTGCGGGCGCAGAAACTGCTCGCGTCGTCGTTTGATCTCGCTCGGAGGCTCGCCCTTCCAAGAAGCGTCGAGTTCGAAGATGCGGCTGAGCCGCACGAGCCCTTCACGTCCGACCTCGCTCTTGCACACGGCCGCTTCCCAGAAGCGTCGCCGCGCGTGGTACCAACAGCCCACCTCGGTGCGCACGCAGCCATCGTGTTCGAGGTCATCGGGTGCCTTGCGCTTGAACTCGTCGGCGTCCGCGAACAGCAAGTTGAAGACACTCTTGGCATCGGCCTGCACGTGCCCGCTGAATCCCGTGAACAGCTTGTAGATGGACGGTCCGTTCTCGTTGGCGAGGTAGTCGAACAAGATGTGATCGCGGTCGGCGATCATGACGAGGAAGTGCCCCTTCTTGCAGGGTTGACCTCCCTTGGCTCGATCGTAGAGCGGCTGCACGCACACGCCGGTGGCGTCTGTACTGATGCAGAACGCTGTCTCGCGCGCATGCAGGCGCATGGCCTCGACGACGGTCGAATGAAGGCGGTCGCCGACGAGCTTCTTCCAGCGCGAGAGCGTCGCGCGATCGATTCTGATGCCGTCACGCGTGCACGCGTCTTCGATGCGAAACAGCGGCAGCCCCTTGCCGACGTTCTCCATGATCACGTTCGCTGCAAGCGAAGGCGCCGCCATCGCACCCGGCAGCATTTCGTCGGGCATTGCGGTGGTGATGACGTCGGCGTTGCCTTCGGCGTCGACCGCTTTGTAGCGGATGCGTGCGATCACCAGCCGTACCTTGGTGGCGCGCTTGTGCGCGAGCCTGACGCTGCTGTCGTCGAAGCCGTGTCGCTGGACCTTGCCCTCTTCGACCAGCTTCTCCAGGTGCGGGTCAGCGATCTCGATTCGCTCTTCTTCGAGCGGCAAGGAACGCAGGTCCCGTCGCCCGGTACCACGGTTGTTCGTGCGCTTGCCCTTGGGCTTGCCGTCGCGCGCCGGTGTGTCGTTCGACGCGCGCTCGTCGGTGGCGATGCCCAGTGTGCCCGCCATCGCGTCGAGATCGCGCACCTTCTGTGCGTACTCCAGCTCCAGCTGCTTGGCGTCGTGGGCGCGCTCGGCCTTCGCGATGAACAAGCGGCGCTTGAACAGCTCGAGTTCTTGACGCAGCCGCTCGTGCGACGCGCGTAGGTTGTCGCGCTCCTTCTCCAGCTCTGCGATGCGCTGCGCAGACGCGGCGACCCGTGCACGCTCCTCATTCAGCAGCGCCTGCAGCTCCTCGACGGTTGTCGGAAGTTGCACGAGGTCGCTATCTTGACTGGGCGTCGCCACGGCTCAACAACTGACACATCCGTGGCGCTCGTCGAGCGACTTCGATCAATGCACGCGTGTTCGACGCGCTCGCGGCACGGTAACCTCCATCGCGATGCCATCGAGCAAGTCGTCGAGCTCACGCTCGCTCAGCTCCACACTGGTGGCGTCGGCGCATGGTGGATCGGGAATGCGAAACGTCGAGCGATCGGCGCGCTTGTAGAAAATGCACATCCCGGATCCATCATGGAACAAGACCTTGATTGCCGTCTTGCGCTTGCCGAAGAACACGAACAACGCACCACTGCGTGCAACCTGTCCGAGCTGCTCTTGCACGATACCCGCAAGCCGTTCGAACCCGTAGCGGAGGTCGATCGGAGCGAGCGCGACGAAGATCTCCACGCCCGACGGGATCACAGCGCGCTCCGCGCGGCGCCGAGCGCTGCCAGCACCGTCGTCAGCGTGCTCGCATCCACACCGACTGGCACCTCCACGAGCGCGCCGCCGACGCGTACCGTGATCGCGCACGACGGGACCGCAACCTCGCGCTCTCGTCGAACTACGCGCACCAGTCCGACCTTGTTCGTCGTCGCGGGTGACTCACGTTCCTTGCGACGCAGTGCGCTCGACCAGTACAGCAAGTGCTGCGCGCTGTACGCGCGACCTTTGCAGAACTCCTTCGACGTCATCCCGCTCGCGCGCCAATCCGCAACTCGCTCAGACCATTCCGACGCTTTCGACATGCGTTCAAGACTGCGGCCTGCCCAGCCGAGCAGCTACACGGCTCCGTGAAGCGCATACGCCCGATCGCCGAGGCGGATTGGGCGTGGGCCGAGGCTCAGCTGAGCGAAAATCCGGGGCTGGAAGCCAAGACGCTGTTCGAGCAGCTCCAGGAGCGGCGCCCGGAGGATGCGTATTGCGAGGGCGTGCTGCGCACGCTGCAGCGGCGCGTGAAGCAGTGGCGGGCAACGAAGGGTCCGGAGCGCGAGGTGTTCTTCTCGCAGCAGCATCGGCCAGGTGAAGCTGGCCAGACCGACTTCACGCACGCCAAGGAGCTGGGCGTGACCATCCTCGACGTCCCGTTGGTGCACATGCTCTGCCACTTCGTGCTGCCTTACTCGAACTGGGAGTCGGCGACGGTGTGCTTCAGCGAGTCGCTGTTGCCGTTGCGCCGTGGCGTGCAGGCGGCGTTGTTCCGTGTCAAGGGCCGGCTAACGTGATCGTGGTTGGGTCGGCAGATGTGATCGTAGGCTCCGTGTTGGTCGCCTGCGCGAGCGGCCGCGGTGCGCGAGGTCGGCAGACCTGATCCTCAAGCGGCCTTCGAGCGACCGGGCCGGCGCTTGCTTGGGGGGTTGCGGAACGACTCGCCCTCGATGTCGATGATGTGGGCGTGGTGGAGCAGACGGTCCATGGCAGCGCTGGCGAGCAGCGGGTCCGTGAAGAGCGGCGGCCATTCTTCGATGTCGCGGTTGGAGGTGATGACGATGGGCCCGACTTCGTATCGGACGCGGATGATCTCGTAGAGGTCGGTGGGCTCGTCATGGCGGAGGGGGTGCAAGCCGAGGTCGTCGAGGATCAGCACGTCGGCGGCAGCGATCTTGGCCAGTCGCCGGTCGTAAGTTCCGTCCGCCCGCGCGGCGCGCATCGAGGCGAGCAGTTGATGTGCGGGCGAATACTGGACTTCGTAGCCGGCGAGGCAGGCACGATGCCCGAGCGCCTGCGCGATGTGCGACTTGCCGACACCACTCTGACCGACGAGCAGCACGTTCTCCTTGCGCGTGATGTAGGAGCACGTTGCGAGGTCGATGACCTTGGCCTTTGGGACCTTGGGATTGAACAGGAAGTCGAAGCTCTCGAACGTCTTGTTGGGCTCGAACGATGCGCGTCGCAGCCGCTGATCAAGCTGCTTTCCTTCGCGTCGTTCAACCTCGTCGTGAAGGACGCGCATCAGGAACTCGGCCGGATGAACATCGTCCTCCACCGACTGCCGAATGCGCAGCTCGAGGCTCTGCAGCACGCCGCTCAAGCGCAGCTTCTTCAAGATGGGAGTCAACTCGTCAATGGGGCTCATGCCAATCCTCCTCGGTGTGATGCAACAAGTCCCGCACGTTGCGGGCGAAGCGAGGAGCGCGGAGTGGCTCGGCCGCGATCGGCGCCACGGTGGGCAGCGGCTCGAAGTCGAGGCCCTTGCGCAGGATGGTCTTGAGTGCGCCGTACTTGTACGAAGCGTAGAAGCTGGCTCGCGTGCACGCGGCCTTCGCACGTGCGGGTGGGAAGTCCGCGAGGTGCGAGACCATCGCCTGCACGGTGCGGAGCTGGTCGAGAACATCGTCGCTGTCGAAGACCTCGCGAATGTACGCGCCTACCTCGGACCCGAGCGCGTCCGCACGCTGTTCCCAGAACGAACGCGCACGATGCCGGTAGTCGGCGCGGTGCTCAGGAAGGTGTCGATCGTCCGTGCTGCGCTTGCCGGTCTTGGCGAGCGCGTGCTGTGCTACTCGGTCGTCCTCGCAGAAGAGTTGGACCGAGCTACGCGTCGCGCGTACCCACAGCATCTTGCCCACGAGCGTCCAGGGTGCCGAGTACATGGCGCCGCGGAAGACCACGTGGCAGTCGCGATGGAGCTTGGCCTGGTGCCAGATGACGAACTCCGGTCGCCGAGCTGGAAGTGGCAGCAGCACGGCGCGCTCGAACTGCTCGAAGGTGTCGATGGGCCGCTCGCCGGTGGTGCCGTGAATGCGGCGGCCCGCGACGTCGAAGGTCCAGCGCACCAGCTCGCGCGCGAGCACCTCGTTGTCGCGTTCGTCGGGACGGGCCGCGAAGAAGTTGTTCTTCACGTACTTCACGCCCGACTCGACCTTGCCCTTCTTCTCGGGGCTTCTCGGCGGGGTCGGTGCGATCTTGAAGCCGTAGTGCCGGGCGAGCTCGCGGTAGCTGCGGTTCAACGTGGTCGGGTCGCTCGGAGAGAACGCGGCGCGCACCACCGCGGATTTGAGGTTGTCGGGCACCACCACTGCGGGCACACCACCGAAATGCTCGAACGCCTCCGCGTGCAAGAGCAGCCACGTCTCGACCTTCTGGTCGAAGCAAATTCGAGCGAACTGATGACGTGAATGGCTCAACACCATCACGAAGACGTACGCCTTGCGAAGCTTGCCCTCGGCTGCGTCGTACAGGTGCCCGACGTAGCCAAAGTCCACCTGGGCTTCTTGTCCAGGTTCGGTCTCGAGCGGGATCGCCACGTCTTCGGGGCGTACACCGCGCTCGCGTTGGATCGCTCGACACAGGCGCTTGACGGCGGAGACGCTGGCGCTGAACTCCGCGTGCTCCTGGCGAAGCAGGTCGTAGATCGCTTGCGGCCCGACACCTTTGCGTGCCAGCGGCTCGACGAGAGCGCGGTACGCCTCGATGCTGCTTCGCTGCTGGGGCGGCGGCTCCTTCACAGGGCGCTGCTCTTCGACCGCGCGGCGCAGCTCGTCGAGCGCAGGGAGCGCGTCGACCGGGCCGTCCCAGAGCCCCGCGGTGATCAGAGCGGTGCGGTACACGCGCTCGGTGTTCGGACTCATGGCGAGCATCGACGCCGCCGAGCGGCAGCTCGTGCCCATGCGATGCAAACGAACGAGCTCCTGCAGTCGGTGCATGTCCACGCGCTCCAAGCGGCCCTCCCGCGGGCGCTACAGCCCGCTCATCACGAGCGGGGGAGCATGGCCTCGGAAACGGCTACGGTTCGAACTGATCGCGCGGTCAGGAGTGCCGGATCACATCTGCCGACCCGGGCCGGATCACGTCTGCCGACCCAGAGCGATCAGGTCTGCCGAACCGCGCCCGGATCACATAGGCCGGCCGCTGACACCCATCGGGCCCAAAAGGTCGCCGGCGGCGGAAGCAGGAAAGCCCTGATTTTAGCGGAGGAGAAGGGATTCGAACCCCTGGTGGAGTTACCCCCACGGCGGTTTTCAAAACCGCTGCCTTAGACCACTCGGCCACTCCTCCTGAGCGTACGGCTGGGCGGGTTTAGGCTTGGTGGGGCTTAGCGTCAAACGGCGGGCTTGGGGCGCGGTGGGGTGACAGAGTTTGGGCGATGTCGATGGCTTCGGATGTGGCGGTTTCTTCGCTGGCGATGCGGCATGGGGCGCTGGTTTATGCGGCGAAGGGCGACGGGGTGCCGGTGGTGACGGTGCATGGGTTGCCGGGGTCGGT
>DASUME010000866.1:0-9425 GCA_036277895.1 Polyangiales bacterium | reverse complement strand
GCCTGTCGATGAGCCACTGCCTGCGCCGGGCGGGCGTCGACCACCTGGTGGTCGAGCGCGACACGGTCGCGCACTCCTGGCGCACCGAGCGGTGGGACACGTTCTGCCTGGTCACGCCGAACTGGCAGTGCCGGCTGCCCGGCCTGCCGTACGACGGCGACGACCCCGAGGGCTTCATGCGCCGCGACGAGCTCAACGCGTACCTCGATCGCTTCCTGGCCAAGCTCGACCCGCCGCTCGAAGAGGGCGTGAGCGTGCAGAGGCTGAAGCGCGCGCAGGACGGAACGTTCGAGATCCAGACCTCACGCGGTGAGCTGCGTGCGGATCAGGTCGTGATCGCGGCCGGCAACTACCACGTGCCCAAGATCCCACGCCTGGCCGAGAAGCTGCCCGCGTCGCTGAAGCAGGTGCACGTCTCGGAGTACCGCAATCCGTCGCAGCTACCCGAGGGGGCAGTGCTGGTGGTCGGCACCGGCCAGTCAGGAGCACAGATCGCGGAGGACCTGCACCTGGAGGGGCGTAAGGTCCACCTGTGTGTCGGCAGCGCGCCGCGCGTCGCGCGTCGCTACCGCGGCCGCGACGTGGTGGCGTGGCTCGAGGACATGGGCCACTACGAGCTCGGCGTCGATCGCCATCCGCTGAAGGAAGGCGTGCGCGACAAGGCAAACCACTACGTCACCGGCCGCGACGGCGGGCGCGACATCGACCTGCGCAAGTTCGCGCTGGAGGGTATGCAGCTGCACGGCCGCCTGCTCGACGTCGCCGACGGCAAGCTGCACCTGGGCACGGACCTGAAGCAGAACCTCGACAACGCGGACACGGTGTCGGCGAACATCAAGAAGTCGATCGACGAGTACATCGCGCGCTCGAACCTCGTCGCGCCGGCGGAGGCACCGTACGAGCCGGTCTGGGAGCCCGGACCGACCGAGAGCGAGCTCGACCTGGCGGCCGCGAACATCACGTCGGTCGTGTGGTGCATGGGCTTCGCGAGCAACTTCGGCTGGCTGGAGGTGCCGGTGTTCGACGGGCGCGGCAAGCCCGTGCACGAGCGCGGCGTCAGCCACAGCGAGGGCGTGTACTTCGTCGGCTTGCCCTGGCTCTACACCTGGGGCTCGGGCCGCTTCTCGGGCGTCGCGCGCGACGCCGAGCACGTGGTCCACCAGCTGGCCAAGCGCCTGCGCGCCGCGAGCCACGACGCGTTGTTGTCGTGAGCTCAGCGCTGTGTGGGAAGCACCATCAGCTCGTGCAGGTCCACCGTCGCGGGCGAGTCGACCGCGAACATGACCGTGCGGGCGACGTCGTCCGCGCGTAGGCCGTTGGGCTTGGGCTCGTCGAAGAACGGGGTGTCGACGATGCCGGGCTCGATCAACGTCACGCGTACGCCGGTGCCCGCGAGCTCCTCGCGCAGGCCGTAGCCGATCGCGCTCACGGCCCACTTGGTGGCGCTGTACATCGAGCCCCCGATCGTGCGCCGCCCGGCGACGGAGCCGGTGATCAGCAGGTGCCCGCGCGTCTGCTTGAGCGCCGCGATCGAGGCCTGGATGGTGAGCCCCACGCCGAGCACGTTGGTGAGGATCATGTCCTTCCAGTGCGCGGCATCGCCGCCGCTGAAGCCGCCTGGCACGCCGCCGATGCCCGCGTTCGCGAACACCACGTCGAGCTTGCCGAAGCGCTCCAGCGCGAGCGCCACCGCGGCCTGCTGGGCCTCCAGCGAGGTCACGTCGCACGCGATCGTGGCGGCGCCGGGCAGCTGCGCGGCCAGCGCCTTCAGCTTGTCCTCGCTGCGCGCGGCGAGCACCAGCTCGTGTCCCGCTTCGTGCGCGGCCCGCGCCGTCGCTTCTCCGATCCCACTCGAGGCGCCCGTGATCAGAAAGACCTTGGTCATATGCCTAGCGTAGTACGCTCAGCCGGTCCTTGTGCTTGGCCTGGGCCGCCAGGTAGTCGGCCTCAGAGAGCCCGAGCAGGTTCGCGATCCGGCGCAGGCCGTTGGTCTCGTCCATCGAGAGCACGTCGTCGGCGGTGGCGACGTCCATCAGCACGTCGAGCACCTCGAGCCGCGCGTCGCGGTCGCTCAGCTCGTACAGCACGCGCGTGTACGTGTTCAGCGACTCGTGCGCGAGCTCGGCGATCTGCGTCTCCAGCAGCGTACAGACGGCGTCGATGCCCTGATCGGGCAGCACGTGGAAGCGCTGCAGCGCGGTGCGCACGGCCTGCTTCTCCTCTTCGCTGTAGCGGCGGTCCGCGTACGCCACGAACGCGAACAATCCCGCGACCGCGCACACGATCGCCGCGTCCTGCGGGCCGGCGGCCGGCATGCTGCCCCGCACCAGCTCCATCAACGTCGCGCTCGCGCGCGGTCGGTCGTTCGTGCTCTCACTGTTGCCCAGCAGCCATCGGAAGAACATGGCCGCGAGCGTATCTCAGCTGAACTCGCCGGCAATATAGCTCTTGGTCTCGTCGGCCTGCGGGTCCTCGAACAGCCGTTTCGTGTCTTCCAGCTCGACCAGGTAGCCCGTTCGGGCATTTTCCTTGGTGTCGACGTACAGGAAGGCGGTGCGGTCGGCCACGCGCTTGGCCTGCTGCAGGTTGTGGGTGACCACGGCGATCGTGTAGCGCTCCTTGAGCTCCTCCATCAGCTCCTCGATCTTGCGCGTCGCCATCGGGTCGAGCGCCGAGCAGGGCTCGTCCATCAGCAGCACCTCGGGCTCGGTGGCGATCGCACGTGCGATGCACAGCCGCTGCTGTTGCCCGCCCGAGAGCGACAGCCCGCTCGCGTTGAGCTTGTCCTTGACCTCGTCCCAGAGCGCCGCGCGCTTCAGAGCTTCTTCCACCTTCTCGGCCTTGCTGCCGCGGTAGCCGTTCAAGCGCAGCCCGAAGGCCACGTTGTTGAACACGCTCATCGCAAACGGGTTCGGCTGCTGGAACACCATGCCGATGAAGCGCCGCACCCCCACCGGGTCGACCTTGCTGCCGTAGATGTCCATGCCGCGGAAGCGAACGCTGCCCTTCAGCCGGAAGCCGCGCACGAGGTCGTTCATGCGGTTGAGCGAGCGCAGCACCGTGCTCTTGCCGCAGCCGGACGGCCCGATCAGCGCGGTGATCTGGTTGCGCACGAGCGGGATGTGCGTGTCACGCACGGCGCGGAAGGTGCCGTAGAACAGCTCCTCGATGTCACAGTCCAGGACGGCTTCAGCGGTTGCCATGGTCACCTTGCTCCTGCGCGGCGGCTGGCCAGCGCTTGTCCGATCAGGTTCGTCGCGAGCACCATCAGCACCAGCACCAGCGCGGCGGACCACGCCAGCTCGACCTGGTTCTCGAAGGGCACGCTGGAGAAGTTGAAGATCAGCACCGCCAGCGACGCGGTGGGGTACGCCAGCTCGAGGTAGCCGTTGGCCACCAGCCAGTAGTTGCTGAACAGCGCGGTGAAGAGCAGCGGGGCCGTCTCGCCCGCCGCACGCGCGATCGCGAGCACCACGCCGGTGAGGATGCCGGGCAGGGCGGTCGGCAGCAGCACCATCCACACCGCCTGCGTCGAAGTCGCGCCCATGCCGACCGCCGCCTCGTGCATCAGCGTGGGCACCATGCGCAGCGCCTCCTCGGAGGTGAGCACGATCGTGGGCAGCATCAAGATCGCGAGCGCAAGTCCGCCCGCGTACGCCGTGTAGCCGCCCATCAGCAGCACGATCGAGCCGTAGACGAACACGCCGGCGAGGATCGACGGCATCCCGGTCAGCACCTTCGCGCCGAAGCGGATCGCAAAGGCGATGCGGTCGTCTTCGCGCGCCTGCGCGAGCCTTATGCCTGCCAGCACCCCGGTCGGGATGCTGATCAGCGCCGCGATGCCCACCATCACCAGCGTGCCCAAGATCGCGTTGCCGAAGCCGCCCCCCGGCTCGAGCGGCGCGGGGGGTGCCTGTGTGAGTGCGTTCCAGCTGAGCGACTTGCCGCCGCGCACGACCAACATCCAGAGCACGGAGGCGAGCGGGACCAGGGCCGCGCCCGTGACCAGCGCGGTCAGCGCGCTGCCGGCGACGTCGAGGAAGGTGCGCGGGCGCATCAGCGAGCGCTCCAGCTCACTCATGTCCACGCCCTCGAACGGCTCGTGGAACGGCTGCGAGGACTGAATGGTCATGCCTTCTTCTCCACGCCGGCGCGGCTCATGATCAGCGCGCCGAAGACGTTCACCACCAGCGTGATCAGCAGCAGCGTCAGGGCCGCGAACATCAGCACCGGGACCTCCTTCGGTCCGGCCTCGGGGAAGCTGTTCGCGAGCAGCGCCGCCAGCGTGTTCGCGGGCGACAGGATTGAGAGCGAGATCTTGTTGGCGTTGCCGATCAGCATCGCGAGCGCCATCGTCTCGCCCAGTGCGCGCCCGAACGCGATCACGATCGCTCCGAAGATGCCGCGCTTGGCGGCGGGCAGCAGCACCGCGAGCATGGTCTCCCAGCGCGTGGCGCCGATGCCGTAGGCCGCGATGCGCAGCTTGGGCGGCACCGAGGCCAGGGCGTCGCGGGACAGCGCCGTGACCGTGGGCAGGATCATCACCGTCAGCACGATCACGGCCGGCAACAGCCCCGGTCCCTGCAGCGGCTCACTGAACAGCGCGGTCCACCCGAAGCGCGCATGCAGCCAGTCGGCCCAGGGCCGGATCAGCGGGATCACCACGAAGATGCCCCACAGCCCGTAGACGACGCTCGGGATCGCAGCCAGCAGCTCGACCAGGTTGCGCAGCAGCAGGTCGGCCCGGTCGGGAATGCGCAGCGCCCAGCGGCGATGTTGCGCGCCGAACAGCGAAAGCACGCGGAACGCGAAGCTGCCGAGGAAGCCTTCACTCAGGAAGATCGCGATGCACAACCCGAGCACGCCGCCGATCACGATCGCGAGCAGCGAGCTGTAGAGCGTGCCCCAGATCTGCGGCAGGATGCCGAACTGCTGCTGCTTGGGGTCCCAGGTGGTGCCGGTCAGAAAGCTCAGGCCATGCTCGCGCACCGCCGGCACCGCTTTCCACGCGATCTGCAGCACGATCACAGCGACCAGCAGGCCCGCGATCCACGCCGCCGCGCGCGTGAGCACGCCGAAGATCTGATCGAGCACACGCTGTCTCGCGCTCGGCGGCTGGGCGAAGGTCTGGTGGTTCGTCGGCATGGAGATCCTTACTGGCTCGACGCAACGGTCTTGCCGGGCGCGAGCTTGTCGACGGCCTCGATCACTTGCTTGCGCACGTCGTCCGGCAGCGGGATGTAGCCGAGCGACTCCGCGAACTGCTGGCCTTCACTGGCTCCGTAGTGCACGAAGTCGCGCAGCGCCTCGAGCTCCTGCGCGTCGTCGTAATGCCGGTAGACGCACAGCCAGGTGTAGGTCGCGATCGGGTACGACGCGGGCTCGGCCGGGTCCGGATTCCAGCCCACCAGGTCTGCAGACAGCTTCGCGTTCTTCAGTGCAGACTGACCCGACTCGGTGGACGCACGTACGAAGGCGCCGCTCTTGTTCTGCAGGCTCGCCATCGGCATGTGCTGCGTCTCGGCGTAGCCGTACTCCAGGTAGCCGATCGAGCCCGGTGTGCTCTTGAGGTTGGAGGCGATGCCCTCGTTGCCCTTCGCGCGCGTGCCCGCGGGCCAGTTGGGCATCTTGTTCGTGCCCGGGTTTTTCGCGAACTCCTCGCTGACCGCGCTCAGGTGCTGGCTGATCACGAAGCTCGTGCCGCTGCTGTCCGCGCGCACGACCAGGTTGATCGGCAGCTTGGGCAGCTGCACGCCGGGGTTGGCGCTCGCGATCGCAGCGTCGTCCCAGCTCTTGATCTTGCCGAGGAAGATCCCGGTGTACGCCTCGCGCGAGAGCTTCAGCTCCTCGACGTGGGGCAGGTTGTAGCTGAGCACGATGCTGCCCGCGGTCATCGGCAGCAGCTGGATCCCGCGCGGCACGCGCTCGATCTCTTCCGCCGTCATCGCGGCATCGCTGGCGGCGAAGTCGATCGTGCCGTCGATCACGCTCTTGACGCCGCTGCCGCTGCCCACCGACTGGTAGTCGATCTGCACGTTCGGGTGCGCTGCGTTGAACACCTTGAACCAGCGCCCGTAGAGCGGCGCGGGAAAGCTCGCGCCCGCGCCCTGCAGGCGAATCAAGCGCGGTCGCTCCGAGCTCCCACACGCGGTGAACGCCGCCAGCAGCGAGAGCACCGCAAGACGAGCGTGCATCGCGATCCCTCCGTCGAAGCGCCGCCCATCGCGCCGCACCCAGCAAGTGCACATGCGCGCGGATCACGCGTGTGACAAAGCGGTGAAGCGCCCGTCAGCGCGAGACGTGTGCGATCCGTCCCACCACGGCGCGCTCGATGCCGGTCGGCTTGTCGACCGGCGCGAGGTGATGGACACGCGGGCTCGGCGCGATCACTGCGTCTCGGCCTTTGACGAAGCTCTGCTCCAGCACCACCGCACGGTAAGCCCGGTCGAGTGTGAGCGCACGCGGCACGGAGGGTACGAGCAGCGTGCTGATGTCTGCGTGAAGCGCCTTCAGCGCGTCCGCGCGCGGCTTGGTGCCGTCGAAGAAGCGAGCGAAGATCTCGTCGTTGTCGCGGAACTCGTCGCCTGCGCGGTTCTGTCGCAGGTAGAGCTTGGCCGTCCGGGCGCTTCGGTTCCGGCAGACCTTCGAAGCCGCGCTGCGTCCAGTGGAACCAGCCGCCGTCCGGGCCGGGCAGCTTGCGCGCGAACGCGAACATGCTGTCGCTGGTGGCTCCGACATCGCCATGGCAGCCCACGCAGAATGCCGATTCCTCGTGCGTCTGGGGGCGCAGCTCGCCGTCCTTGTCCTCGATGAAGCCCTGCAGGAGCCAGCCTTGCCCGTTGTAGACACCGTGATCGTGCTCCCAGTAGATCGCGAGCGCGCCCGTCGCGGACTCGGCTTGCTCGGCCACTTCGAGCGCAGCGTGCGACTCGAGATCCTTGTACGTGAACCAACGCATCTTCTTCGCGTACCGGAGCTCCTTCATGCGCGGTGCCATTGCGACCTTGCCGTCTTGGACGTCCAGGTAGCGCAGGCTGTGCAAGAACTCTGTCTCGAGGGGGAACAGCCCAACCGCGATCGGGAAGCGGGTGCGGTCCTCAATCTGACGTGCTTTGCCGACGTAGTGAAGACGTGTGCTTCCGTCCTTGCTGGGCTCGAACTTGATCTGCTTCGCGTGTCCCAGCTTCCCGTCGAGATCGAGGTCCACGCCATACCGTGCTTCATCGACGTCGACCGGGACACTGCGGCGCGTGATCAGGACCTCGATCAGCGCGAAGTTGATCGCTTCGACCACGTCGTCGAAGGCGCCCTCTGCGTTCTGGCGCAACGCCGGCGCCAGGCGCATCAGGACGTCGCTGCCGGAGCCGTTGGTGGGAAAGAACGTCCCTGGCAGCGGTGCGTAGGCAAAGGCGCGCCAGCCCGTCTTGCTTCCATCGGTGGCGTGATCGTAGCCCTCTGCGTCGAAGCGGTAGTAGGCGTCCGGAACGAAGCCGTCCCACTTTGCATCCGCGTCTCCGTCCCACGCTTCCGGCAGCGTCACCAGCTTCTCCGCGAGCACGATCTCGCCGGTGCGGCGGAGATAGTTGTCTTCGCGCACGTACGTCAGGAGCTCGTCATCGCTGATCGGCGGTGCCCGGTCGATGGCTGGCGAGAGCAGGTTCGACCACGGATTGTGCGCCGCGAGCGGCGGCAGCTTCCAGGTTAGCTGCAGCTCCGAGTCGTCGACGTAGTTCGGCGCTTGCGGGAGCGTGTGGCAGACGTAGCAAGGGTTTGCAGCGTTGCCGTGCTCGTCCTTGGTCTTCGTGAAGCATTGCGGCGGAATGTATGCGAAAAGGTTCGCTGGCGGCCTCGAAGTGTAAGCCTCGGCAGGCTTGCGCTTCGGAGCCGCCGCGGGCGCCAGAGTGGCCGGTTCGGCTGCTTGCGCGCCATGAGCTTGAGGTGGATCTCGATCACACCCGGTCGCAAGCGCGCTCAACCAAAGCGCGACCATCGTTGCTGCTCTCGCGACCGACATCGAGATCCTTACTTGCTAAAGTCGAATGCGTGCTCCAACAAGCTCGCCTGACCAGCAACACGTGCGTTGAGGGATTCCGTTCCCCAACGTTCGTCGATCAGCTTGAGGATGGCCGTGGTGTCGTAGACCGTCTTGTCCACGCCGCCCTTGGCGAAGTTCGAGATCACGATCGCAGGCACACGTGAGCCGGGGCCCCACTTGTCCGTCTTTGGCGGGGCAACGTGATCCCAGAAACCGCCGTTCTCGTCGTAGGTGATGATCACCGCGGTGTCACTCCAGGTCGGGCTCTGCATGATCGCGTCGATCAGCGAGTTGAGGTGGTTCTCACCCGTGATCACGTCCGCGTACTGCGGGTGCTCGTTGTTCGCTCCGACCGGCTTGACGAAGGAGACGGGCGGGAGCTTACCGGCTGCGAGCTCGGTGAAGAACTCACTCTCGTCTTTCAGGTGCTTTGCTTTGGCGTCCGTCCCGTCGGCAAACGTCTGGAAGTAGGCGAGCGGCTGGTGGTGATACTGAAACTTCGCGTCCGGGTGACCAGCCAGCGCATCGTCCCAACCGCCCGAGTACCAGGCGAAGTCGATGTTCTTGGCGATCAACCGGTCACCGATCGTCGGGATGACCTGGCTCGGTACCTTCTGCTCGGGGTGCATTTCAACGGACGCCGCGTGCGGGGTGTTGATGGTCTGCGCGGTGTTGACCACGTAGCCGTCGGGCGTCACCACGCCGTCCGTGACCATCTTTCCGTTCGCGTCTTCCACCGCCACGAAGCCGGCGACGGTCGTCGGCGCGTTCGGAAAGAGGGGGCTTGCGGCCGCGACCAACCAGATGTGGTTGAGGAACGAGCCACCGAACGCTGCGTGAAAGAAGTGATCGAGTACGGTGACCTTATTGCCGAGGCTCTTCAGCTTCGTCGGCACGGGCAAGCTGGCCGTTGGGTAGTACCCCATGACCATGCCCTTGACGTTGCTGACGCCGGCGAAGAGGTCCATCTTGCCGCCGTTGATCTGAGCCTGCTCCTGGTACCAGCGGTGCACGGGATCACCTGCCGTCGCCTGGTTGGCCGGCAAGTACTGCGTAATGTCGTAGGGCTTGTTCGCCAGCGTGAGCGGGATCAGCGGATCCGTCTGGGGTAGGGTCGAGAACGGAGCGCTCGCCGTCGGGTCGGTCTGGGTCGCTGTCGCCGCCGAGGTCGCCAAGCCCCCGGCGCCTTCCCAGCTGCCATAGAGATTATCGAAGCTGTGGTTCTCCATGTAGATGACCACCAAGTGCTTCAGCTTCGCCGACGTGGCCGGCATGCCTGCCTCGGCTGGCGCCGCGTCCACGGTGCTCGAGTCGAGTGACGTCTGGCTGGCGTCCAGGATCTTCGCGCCGCTGTCGGCCGCCACCGCTGCGTCTGCAGACGTCGCCAGGA
>DASUME010000865.1:0-2256 GCA_036277895.1 Polyangiales bacterium | reverse complement strand
CCTCGTGATGCCTGGGGCCTGCTACCCGGCGCTCCGGCGCTTACCGGGACGGGACTCTCACCCGCTGGAGAAGCGCAGCGTGAATTACCCGGCGACCGGCCCAGAGGCCGATTGTCGGGTCCTTCGTCACGACGCACCATGCGCAGAGCTGTACCTCAGAACGAGAGCCGGACCAGCGGCGCGCACTCTTCGGGCGTCGGGGTCAGGCGCACGCTCAGGACACGCTTGCCGCCCAGCTTCCAGCTGTCGCCGATCGCGTACTGCGGCGGCTTGATCGCGCGCGGTGTGGGCTGTGCGGCTGGTTGGGGTGGTGGCTCGGGCGCGTAGCCCGCCGTAGCTTCGCGCAGCGACGCCCGGCAACCGAGGCATGGCGGCGTGAGCGCGACCGTCGGATCCGCGGGCGCCTGCAGCGCCCACGCGTGGGTCAGAGCATGAACACTCAGCTTCACGGGCTGCTGCGCACTCGCAGCGCTCGCCCAGAGCAACGCTAGACCGAGCCAGAGTACGTGCCTCATGACCCCTCCTCACGGCATCGCCGCCGATACTCGATCTGTCGTCGCGGGAGGCCTCAGCGCAACCCGAGCGCCTTCATCTTCTTGTAAAGGTGGCTGCGCTCGAGGCCGAGTGCCTCGGCCGTCGCGGTGACGTTGCCCAGGTGGTGATCCAGCGCACGCCGGATCAGGCCGCGCTCGGCCTCGTCGAGCAGCTCGCGCAGCGTCTTGCCCACCACGTACGACACGCCGCCCGCGACCGGCGTCGTGCTCGGCAGCAGCCGCTTGGCGTCCTGCTCGCTGATCTCGTCGCCGGCGCTCAGGATCACCAGGCGCTCGATCAGGTTGCGCAGCTCGCGCACGTTGCCGGGGTAGTCGTACGCGAGCAGCTGCCCCAGCGCGCCCTCGCTCAGGCGCTTGTTGGGGCGGTCGTTGCTCTTGCCGCTCGCACTCACGAAGCGCTGCGCCAGCACCGCCACGTCGCCCACGCGGGAACGCAGCGCAGGCAAGTGCAGCGGCAACACGTTCAGTCGGTCGAACAGATCCGAGCGGAATTCCCCGTCCTTGAGCGCCTGCGTGAGGTCCTTGTTGGTGGCGGCGATCACGCGCACGTCGACCTTGATCAGCTCGTTGCCGCCCACGCGCTCCAGCTCCCCCTCCTGCAGCACGCGCAGCAGCTTGGCCTGCATCGGTGCCGGCATGTCGCCCACTTCGTCGAGGAACAGCGTGCCTTGATGCGCGCGCTCGAACTTGCCCTTGCGCTGCTTGCTGGCGCCGGTGAACGCGCCCGCCTCGTGCCCGAACAGCTCGCTCTCGACCAGCTCCTTGGGCACCGCCGCGCAGTTGAGCTTCTCCAGCGGCCCGCTGTGCCGCGGAGACTGCTCGTGGATCGCACGCGCGACCAGCTCCTTGCCGGTGCCGCGCTCGCCGGTGATCAGCACCGACGCGCTCGCATGTGCGACCAGCGCGATCTGCTGGCGCAGCTCCACCATGGCGGGGCTGTCACCGACCAGCGCAGTCTCGCCGCGCAGCTCGCGGTTCTCGCGCTGCAGCTTGCCGCGGTCGATCGCGCCCGCGAGCGAGACCAGCAAGCGCTCGCTCCCGATCGGCTTCTCCAGGAAGTCGAGCGCACCGCTGCGGGTGGCTGCGACCGCGGTGTCGATGTTGCCGTGCCCGCTCATCACGATCACCGGCACGTCCTGATCGACGCGAAGCTGGCGCAGCACCTCCAGCCCGTCGAGGTCCGGCAGCCGCACGTCGAGCAGGATGGCGTCGTAGCTCTTCGTGCGCGCGCGCTCGAGCCCGAGCCTGCCGCTGCCCGCCACGTCGACCTCGTAGCCCTCCATGCGCAGCGCGCGGCTCAACGTCAGCAGGATGTTCTTCTCGTCGTCGACGATCAGCACCGAGGCAGCCATGCGCGCATTCTCGCACGAACGCGGGTCCCGTGCGCGCGGCTGACGCCCTACGCGTAGCGCGCGCGCTGCCGGCGTTGGTTCCAGTCCCAGACGCGCAGCGCGAGCAGCACGCCCACCGCCAGCCCGTAGTAGATCGGCTCGCTGGCGTCCTTCTTCACGCGCCAAAGGAAGTGGATCACGCCGAACGCAGCGGCCACGTACGCGAGCCGGTGCAGCAGCTTCCAGGTCTTGAAGCCGAGCCGCTTCACGGACGCGTCCGTCGAGGTGAGCGCGAGCGGCAGCAGCAGCAGCCAGGCCAGGAAGCCCACGGTCACGAACGGGCGCTTGCCGAGGTCTTCGAGCAGCGTCTG
>DASUME010000864.1:0-6553 GCA_036277895.1 Polyangiales bacterium | reverse complement strand
TCGCGCTTGATGCGGTACTCACCCGAGGGGCGCTTGCGCGGGCCGACGCGCGCGTAGCAGTCGAGCAGGAAGCTGGTGGCCTCGGGCTCGCTGGCGAAGATGCGGCGCGGCAGCGCGAGCGGCGTCGCCCAGGACAACGCGGTGAGCACGCCGCGCTCCAGCGGCGACTGCACGACTGCGCCGTAGGCCACCAGAAAGCGCTCGATCAGCGGCTTGCGATGGGCGAGCTCGGCGAGGATGTGCTGCTGTTGCGCAGCGTCGAGCCGAGGCATGCCGCGCGCATCGTGCAGCAACACGAACCGCGCCCGAGACGAGATCGCCCGGTCCGTACAGGTGAAGAAGTCCTCGACGTCTTCCGCCGACCACGCGCGACCGCCGGTCGAGCCGACCCGCACTAGCGGAAAGGCGCCGAGATCGACGGACAACGTCTGTCGAAGTGCGCGGTTTCTCCGCGCACGAGCGAAATTCCGAGCCTGCCCCCGCATGCTCCCCCCAGAACGTGGCCAAGCCTACATCACCGAGCCGCGCAGGGGCAAACGGACGCGCGTAAAATGTCAGTGCGTAAGCAGCGCGCTGTCAGCGCTGACGACCAGGATCAGCCGATCATCGAGGCGATACATCACGCGTAGCCGCTCGATCACCAGCTCCAGCATGCACGGGTCGCTCTGCCCGCACACGATGCGTCCAAACTCCGCGGCCTGGCTGAGGGCCCGCGCGATCTCCGGCAGATCCTCGATGTCTTCGAGGGCCTCACGCGTGAACTCGACGGGTCGGGGGGACATGACCTCGCGCGATCAAACTCATCCGCGGCCCGCTTATCAAGCGCTTTGTTCGGCCGCCGTCAGTGAGTTCGCGCGAGCCTGGAGCGGTCGCGCGAAACGCACAAAACGGTGCACGTGCGCACACGATTTGCTACTGCTGTGAACGATACATATGCGAGCACCGACCAGCCCTCCGTCGCATCCCGGTATCGTCGCGTCTCGCATCCTCGCCACCGGGCACTACGCCCCGGAGCGGATCCTGACCAACAGCGACCTCGAGAAGATGGTCGACACGTCCGACGCGTGGATCGTCGAGCGCACCGGCATCCGCGAGCGCCACATCGCAGCCGAGGGCCAGGCCAGCAGCGACATGGCGGCCGAGGCGGCCCGGCGTGCGCTGGAGGCGGCCGACGTGCGGGCGGACGAGCTCGATCTGATCATCGTCGCCACCGTCACGCCGGACATGCCGCTGCCGGCGACCGCGGTGTTCGTGCAGCAGAAGATAGGCGCGCGCAGCGACTGCCCCGCGTTCGACATCGCGGCCGCCTGCGCGGGCTTCATCTACGGCATGTCGATCGCGGACCGCTTCATCGCAGGCGGCGCCAAGCGCGTGCTGATCGTCGGCGTGGAGCTGCTCTCCCGCGTGATGAACTGGAAGGACCGCACCACCTGCGTGTTGTTCGGCGATGGCGCCGGCGCCGCGGTGATCGGGCCGCGCAGCGAGAGCGACGGCGCGCGCGGCATCCTGTCCACGCACCTGTACGCGGACGGCTCGCAGGCCAACGCGCTGTGCATCCCGGGCGGCGGCTCCAAGACGCCGGCCACGCAGCTGAGCGTGGAGGCCGGCCTGCACTACGTGCACATGGCGGGGCAAGACGTGTTCAAGTACGCGGTGCGCGCGCTGTCCTCGGCGAGCCTGACCGCGATCGAGCACAACGGCGTCACCAAGGACGAGATCCGCTGGGTGGTCCCGCACCAGGCGAACCTGCGCATCATCGAGGCCGTGTCCAAGCGCGTGGGCATCCCGCTCGATCGCTTCGTGCTCAACATTGCCCGCTACGGCAACACCTCCAGTGCGTCGATCCCGATCGCGCTCGACGAGGCCGTGCGCGCGGGCACGATCCAGAAGGGCGACCTGGTGCTGATGTGCGCGCTCGGGGCCGGCTTCGCCTACGGCAGCGCGCTCGTGCGCTTCTAGAAAACGTCGCAGGTGAACTCGCAGCCGTAGCTCGGGTACGGCCGCGCGCACACGGGCATGCGCGCGTCGCCGCAGCTGTCGATGCTGATGAAGCCCAGGTCGCAGTTGCCCGCGGGGCACAGCTTCCACTGCGGTCCCGCGTCATGGCTGGCGTCACGGGCCGCGTCGCGTGGGAACGAGGCGTCCAGCACGTAGACGACGGGTGGATCGCCGCCCGCGTCGATGTCGCGCCGGCCTGCGTCGGGTGGCTCGCTCACGGTGGCGTCGGGCACGATGATCAAGTCCGTGCTCATGCCGACCGCGAGGTCGGACACGCAGCCGCCGAGCGTGAGCAGAAGGAGGGGGCGCTTCATGGCACTGCGCACTCCTTGCGCACGCGTGCGCTGAGCGGCGAGCGCGGCGAGCGGACCAGGAACGCGCGCACCGCCGGGTGGTCGCGCTCGCCGAGCACGCAGTGGGCGATCGCCTCGATGCCGACGCGCTCTTCGTAGAGCGCGCCGCTCGGGAAGTTCTCGGCGTGCTGGCGCGCGAGCCGCAGCGCTCCCTTGCCGTCGCGCGCGCGCAGCGCCTTCTGCGCCTGGGCGAGCAGCGTGATCTCCGCGTTCATGGAGCCGGTGTTGCCGACCGGGGCGAACGCGGGCGCGAGCGCGCGTTTGTGGGCGCGGCGGGCGGCAACGGCTGGGGATGGGGGCGCGGGGGGATCGAGGGTGGGGGCAGGGGCAGGGGCAGGGGCAGGGGTAGGGGCAGGGGGCTCTGCGGGCGCGATCGCTACTACGGGTGAGGCTTTGGGGGAGTCCTTGGGGGACGCGATCAGGAACGTGCCGACCGCGATCCCGCTCGCGGCGACCGTGCCGGCGAGCCAGCGCAGCAGGGTGGACTTCGCGGCCGCGCCGCTCTTGCCGATCGTCGCTTCCAGCGCGCTGCCGGCGCCGAGCAGCGCTGCGCCGGCGAACGCTCCTGCGCCCAGCTGGGCGGCGAGGCGCTCGCGGTTGCGCGCCTTGTCCTCGGCGCGCGGTGCGTCGTCGAGGCGCGCGCGTTCGATCAGCGCCTTGGCGTCGGAGCTCAGCTCGCTCATCGCATCCTCCACTCGTCGCGCGTGCGCAGGCGCTTGAGCGCCGCGTCGAAGTCGCGCCGCGCGGCGCGCAGCCGCGAGTAGACGGTGTTGACGTTCACGCTCAGCGCACTGGCTACTTCGGGTGCACTCATCTGCTCCAGCTCCGACAACACGAATACTTCACGCAGGTCGTCTTCGAGCTCCGTCAGCACGGCGTGCAACAGGCGCGCTCCCTGCTCGCGCGCGAACGCGTCCTGGGGGCTGTCGTTGCCGAGGTCGATCGGCTCGGCGGTCAGCGCCTCGGTGGGCTTGCGGCGCTGCGAGCGGCGCAGATCGTTGACGGTGTTGCGCAGGATGCCGAACACCCAGGTCTTCACCTGCGAGCGGCCCTCGAAGTCCGGCAGCCGCCGGTAGACCGTCACGAACACGTCTTGCACCACGTCGTCGAGGCTCGACTCCGGCACACCCAGCCTGCGCGCAGAGCGCCACACGAACTCGAAGTTTTGTTCGTAGACATCGGCGAAGGGCGGGCAGCTGTTCGCTATCGACGGGGCTGCGACGGCAGGTGCCGTCGGCTGGCCATCGCTCGTGGCCGGCGCGTCGTGCCGCATGTCCGTTGGGTGGCCAGGCATCGCAGGGTCCGCGCGGAATTCGTCTCAGAACACGGCTTCGAGTGCAATCGCCACGCGACCCGACACCGTCGCCGGGGTGTGCAAGCCCTCGCTCGGGCTGCCGGATGCGTCGATGCTCACAAATCGACGCCGGGCGAACGGTACCGCCACGGCCGGCTCGAGCAACAGGGCGAGCCCGCCGCCGAGCGCGAGCGCCGCGCGCAGCCCGGCGTGGCCGGCGCTCCAGAGAAAAGCGCGGTCACGCTCGTCCGTGAGGTCGAGGCCCTCGCCGTGCGCGCGCCCGAGCTCCAGCCCTGCGCAACCGAACAACGCCAGCCTGCTTCCGACCAGCCGGTGGCAGTAGCCGAGCCGCATCGCCCACAGCCCGATCGCCACGCGCGCGCCGTCCGAGCCGCGCCCGCTGCGCACGTCCGGCAGCCACAGGCCCGTGAGCTCGATGCGCGAGGCGTTCACGGCGAGCCCCAGGGCGGCCTCCAGGCCGCCGCCTGCGCGGGGCAGGTAGCCGAGCTCGCCGAGTGCCGCCGCCTTCAGCGAAGCACGCACACGGCGCTCCACGGGGGCGGGAGCGGGTGGTGGTGGTGGTGGTGCTGGCGGCGGGAGCGGAGGTGGCGGTGGCGGTGGGATCTCTTCGCTGCGCGCCTCGTCGAGCATCAGCGACAGCAGCAGCACCGCCGCGTCCACCACGTCGGCGCACCGCGGCGCCTCGAACACCCGCGTGCCCTGCACGCCGTCGCGCTCGGTGTCGAGCGTGAGCCGGTAGCCGCGATCGTGCTCGTCGAGCCGGATGTCCGCGCGGATCAACGTCCACACCGCGGGATCTTGCTGCTCGATGCGCTGGCGCACGCGCTGCTCCGCGTCGCACGGCGCGGCGAGCGGCCAGCTCGGCCGCGCCACGGCTCGAGAATCGGCGCGCGCGATCGTCGCCATCGTCATCGCGAGCAGCGCCGTGACGAGTGCCGGAAACAGCAGACAATCGCGTGTGATGTCGCGCGCGATCATGTGGAAGCGGGGCACTAGCACGGCAAGCGTGGTTGCCACAGACGATTGCGTATTGGGCCAAGCTTCCGCCGATGCGTTGACAGATTCGTTCCTCCTTCCTAAGGTCAGGGCCCGTGCATACGTATCAGCACGGGCGCTCCAGCTCGACGCAGGCAGGTCTTCCCGACCGCCACAATCAACGGCCCTCCAGCGCTTCGACGTTGCGCGGAGATGGTTCTGAGATACACGCGGCGCGCGCCCGGAAGGGGGCGGAGCGATGAAGCGAACCAAGTTCATTTTCGTGACTGGCGGCGTCGTCAGTTCGATCGGCAAGGGCCTAGCGGCGGCTTCGGTCGGCGCGCTGATGGAAGCGCGCGGCCTCAAGGTCACGCACATCAAGCTCGATCCATACATCAACGTGGACCCGGGCACGATGTCGCCGTTTCAGCACGGCGAGGTGTTCGTCACCGACGATGGTGCGGAGACCGATCTCGACCTCGGTCACTACGAGCGCTTCACCAACGCGGTGATGCGCCGGGGCAACAACTTCACGTCCGGTCGCATCTACGACGCGGTGATCAGCAAGGAGCGGCGCGGCGAGTACCTCGGCGCGACGATCCAGGTGATCCCGCACATCACGGACGAGATCAAGGCGCGCGTGCGCGATGCGGCCGAGGGCGTGGACATCGCGATCGTCGAGATCGGCGGCACGGTGGGCGACATCGAGTCGCTTCCCTTCCTCGAAGCCGTGCGCCAGCTCAAGGTCGAGCAAGGTCCGCAGAACACGGTCAGCGTGCACGTCACGCTGGTGCCGTGGATCGCGGCTGCCGGTGAGCTCAAGACCAAGCCCACGCAGCACTCGGTCAAAGAGCTGCTCGGGCTCGGCATCCAGCCCGAGATCTTGATCGCGCGCGTCGACCGCCCGCTCGAGCAGGACGTGAAGCGCAAGATCGCGCACTTCACCAACGTGGCCGACAAGTGCGTGGTCAGCGCGGTCGACGTCAGCTGTATCTACGAGCTGCCGATCAAGCTCAACGAAGAGGGCCTCGACAACGTGATCGTCGAGTCGCTCAACATCTGGTCGCGCCAGCCGGACCTGAGCAACTGGCGCCGCGTGGCCGAGGGCATCATGCGCCCGCAGCACGGCAAGGTGTCGATCGCGCTGGTCGGCAAGTACGTGAACCTGCGCGACAGCTACAAGTCGCTGCACGAGGCGCTGGTGCACGGTGGCCTCGCCAACGACACCAAGGTCGAGCTTCATTACGTCGACAGCGAGGAGATCACCGCGGCCAACGTCGAAGAGAAGCTCGGCGCCTTCGACGGCATCCTGGTACCCGGCGGCTTCGGCGATCGCGGCACCGAGGGCAAGGTGCTCGCGATCCAGTACGCGCGTGAGACGGGCGTGCCGTTCTTCGGCATCTGCCTCGGCCTGCAGATGGCGGTGATCGAGTTCGCGCGCAACATGTGCGGCATCGAGGGCGCGACCAGCGAAGAGTTCAAGCCGGAGGCGCAGGACCTGGTGGTCGCGCTGATGGCCGATCAGGTGAAGGTGAAGCAGAAGGGCGGCTCGATGCGCCTCGGCGCGTACCCGTGCAAGCTCAAGCCGCACTCGCTGGCGTCGAGCGTGTATGGCGGCGCGACCGAGATCAGCGAGCGCCACCGGCATCGCCTCGAGGTCAACAACACGTACCGCGAGACGCTGGAGCAGCACGGCCTGATCTTGAGTGGCCTGTCGCCCGACGGGCGCCTGGTCGAGATCGTGGAGCTGCCGGGGCATCCGTACTTCCTCGGCTGCCAGTTCCACCCCGAGTTCAAGAGCAAGCCGCACGCGCCGCACCCGCTGTTCGTGCGCTTCGTGGGCGCGAGCCTGGAGCGTGCGCGCGTGCGCGGTGGCAAGCCGCGCACGGAAGAGCCGGCCGGCGTGATGGTG
>DASUME010000863.1:0-5777 GCA_036277895.1 Polyangiales bacterium | reverse complement strand
TACGCGGGAGGCTCCGCCTGTGCGTACACAGCGCGCGTCGCGAGCGCCACGATGACCAGCACCGCGATCTGCGGGAACCTCATCGGAGCTACATAGAGAGCGCGGCGGAACGAGACCAGCCGCGCTCGGGGTGACTAGCTCTCGCTCACACCCAGCTCGGCCAGCAGCGTCGAGCGCAGGGCGGCGAAGCCGGGGGCGTGGCGGTCGCGGCCGGCGTCTTCGATCTTGTGCTCGGCGGCGATGCGGCCGTCGCGCATGACGATCACGCGGTCGGCCAGCACGATCGCCTCGTCGACGTCGTGGGTGACGAGCAGTACGGCCGGGCGATGTCGATCGACCAGCGCGCGCACCAGGGCGTGCATCTTGATGCGCGTGAGCGCGTCGAGCGCCGCGAACGGCTCATCGAGCAGCAGCAGCTCGGGCTCGCGCACCAACGCGCGCGCCAGCGCGACGCGCTGCGCCTCGCCGCCCGAGAGCGTCACCGGCCAGGCGTCGCTGCGCGCGCTCAGGCCGACCTCGTCGAGCGCGCTCAGCGCCTGCGCGCGCGTCTTGTCAGGGAGCCCGAGGATCACGTTCCGCCACGCGCGCAGCCAGGGCAGCAGCCGATGCTCCTGGAACACCACCGTGCGCGCGTCCGGCGCGCGCAGCTCGCCGCCGTCGATCGGATCGAGGCCCGCGAGCGCGCGCAGCAGCGTGGTCTTGCCGCAGCCGCTCTTGCCGAGCAACGCCACGAACTCACCGCGCACGAGCGATAGATCGACGCCCATCAGCACGGAGCGCGTGCCGAACGTGCGCTTGAGGTTGCGCGTCTCGACGACCGCCGCGCTCACAGCCGCACCGTGTAGTCGGCCACGCTCAGCTTGCCGCTCAGCACCTTGCGCTCGCTCAGCCAGTCGAAGCCGCGCTGCAGGTTCGCGATGCCCTCGTCGTCCATCATGCGCAGGTCGATCGTGCGGCCCGAGTCGGCGATGCGCGCGATCACCTCGGGCGGGTACTTGGCGTAGCTGAAGCCGAGCTCGATCGCCTCCTTACGGTGCGCGCTCGCCCAGACGGTGTCCTCCTGGTACGCCGCCAGCACCTTGCGGATCGTGTCCGGCTCCGCGGCGGCGTAGTCCTTGTGCACCAGGAAGCTGCCGTAGTCGATCTGCTGCTCCAGCTCGTCGCCCTCGACGAAGATGCGCTGGGCGCCGTACTTCACCTCCGCCATCTCCAGGGCGCCTTGCCAGATCGCCCACGCGTCGACCTGTCCCGCGCCGAGGGCGGGCATGGCGTCCGGAGGATTGAGGTACTTCACCTCGACCTTGTCGCGCGGAACGTTGTACTTCTCCAGCGCGGCCACGAGCAGGAACTCGGCCACGCCGGCCTTGTTCACCGCGACCGTCTTGCCCACCAGATCGCGCACGTGCTTGATCCCCGAGCTGGGCAGCACGATGATCGACGTGTTGCGCGGCTTGTACTGCAGCCAGGCCACGAAGCGCAGCGGTGCACCCGAGAGCAGCGCCTGGGCTGCCGGCGTGGTGCTGCCGCCGAAGCTGAAGTCCGCGCTGCCGGTCGCGACCGCCTGCAAGGTCGGCGCGTGGTTCGGGAACGGACCGATCCACTCCACGTCGATGCCCTGCGCGGCGAGCCGCTTCTCAACCTGGCCGTGCGGCTTGTAGACGGTACCGATACCGTGAGTGAGCCGCACCTTCTTGCGGCCGTTGGTGGTGGCCGCCTGGCCCTTGCTGCAGCCCGCGATCAAGGCAGTGGCGCCTCCGATCAAGATCGAACGTCGAGAGATCTGCATCGTGTGCCTCACTTGTGCGGGTTCGCGTAATTCGGGTGCCAGGCCAGCAGCTTGCGCTCGAGCGCACGCGCCAGCAGATCGGTCGCGAGTCCGATCAGCGCGTACAGCGCGATCACGAGCACCATGATGTCGGTCTGCAAGAACTCGCGCGCGTTGGTGGCGAGGAAGCCGATGCCGGCCGAGGCGCCGAAGGCCTCGCCGACGACCAGCGCGAGCCAGGCCGTGGTCAACGCCAGCCGCACGCCGTTGAGGATCGAGGGGAGGGCGCCCGGGAAGATCGTGTACGCGACCAGCGGCGCGCCGCGCAGGCCCATCACGCGCGCCATCTCCACCAGCTTCGGATCGACCTGCCGGATGCCGAGCGCGGTGTTGAGGTACATCGGGAACGAGCAGCCGAGCGCGATCAGGAACACCTTGCTGGCGTCGCCGATGCCGAACCACACGATCACGAGCGGGATGATGGCCAGGAATGGCACCGCGCGGATCGCCTGCAGCGTGCGGTCGAGCAGCGCCTCGGCGAGCTTGGAGAAGCCGACCAGCATGCCGAGCGAGAGCCCGACCGTGGCGCCGATCGCAAAGCCGAGCGTCGCGCGGCGCAGGCTCGCCAGCATGTGCATCGCCAGCTCGCCGGACTCGATCAACGACTTGGCCGTGCGCAGCACCGTGCTCGGCGCCGGCAGCACGATCGGAGGGATCACGTCCGTGCGCGAGAGCACCTCCCAGAGCGCGAGCAATGACAGCGGCGTGAGCCACGAGATCAGCAAGTAAGGATTGCGCGCCGCACGCGGGCGCCCCGACGGGATGCTCGGACGTGCAGGCAGCACCGAAGATCTCATGGTCATACGCATCTCTCCGCTACAACTGACCGCGCAAGGTAGCGCCGAAGGTGCGCGGCTCGCCGAGCGCGGAATTCACGATCCCGTACTGCGAGTTCACCGCGCTGGTGATGAAGTAGTTGGTGTCTGCGACGTTGCGCATCCAGAACGAGAGGTCCCAGCGCCCGAGCTGACGTACCCCCGCGTGCAGGCCGACGAGGTGGTAGCCGGGGATCTCGCTGAACGGATCGAGGTTCACGCCGGCGCGGAAGTGCGAGCGGTAGCCCCAGTCGCCGCCGAAATAGCCGTCGAGCGCGCCGCTCTCCAGGCGCGCGATGGGCTGGCCGTACTCGAGCGCCGCGCCGGCCGCGAAGCGCGGTGCGCCGGAGGCCTGCTTGCCCGAGAGGTCGATCGCGCCGAGGTAGCTGTTGAGGTACTGCGCGGGCGCGTTCTTGTAGCTGTCGTAAAAGGCGTCGTTGTACATGAACGACGCCGTGCCGCTCAGGCCCTTGACCGGATAGAGCCGCGCATCCACCTCGACGCCGCGCGACACCAGCGTGCCCACGTTCGTGATGTACTGCACCGCCGGCATCACCATCGTGTTCGAGTAGTTCGCCTGGTAGTTGCGATCGATGGTGTAGAACAGCGTGGGGTTGATCTCGAGCTTGCTGCCGAAGTACGCCGTCTTGAGGCCAAGCTCCACGTCGTCGACTTCTTCCTGGTCGACAAACACGTCCACACCCGCCGACTTGCGCACCAGGTTGATGCCGGGCGACTTGTAGCCGCGCGAGTAGCTCACGAAGCCGTGGAAGTCGTGGCCGATGTCCTGCGAGAACACCAGCGTGCCGGAGGCGTTCTTGACGTTGAGTGAGTCCTTGTAGCGGGTGGTCGGCGCGTAGCTGTTGCGGCTGGCTGCGGCCGCCATGCGGTCGGCCTCGGGCAGGCTGTCGAGCGGCGCCACATCGCCGCGCAGGTCCGAGTCGTACAGGCCGGTCTTGTGCTCGTAGGTGAGCCGCAGGCCGCCGGTGAGGTGCGTCGACTTGGTGATGTTCCAGCTCGCCTGGCCAAACGCGGCATAGCTCGCCGTGGCCGGGATGACCTTCGCGTAGGCCGTCAGGTTGTTGAGCGTGGCGGGGTTGGCCGTGGGGCCGATCAACCACTGCGACGCCTGGCGGCCGTAGGACTGGATCGAGCGGTCGTCGGCTTCTTGCCAAAGGAAGTACAGCCCGGCGGTGTAGTCGATCGTCTCGCCGCCCGGAGAGCTGATCCGGAACTCTTGGCTGAACTGCTGCTGGTGCGTGAGCGCGATGCTGTTGCGCGAGATGTCGGCGCCGAACGCGTCGCCGTCGTAGTGCGGCAGCCACTTCCACTGCCGGTAGGCCGAGATCGAGGTCAACGTGAGGTCGGCCGGCAGCGACCAGTCGGCGCGGTTCTGCACGCCCCAGCTCGGCATCTTGTCCGACTGCGAGGCGTCGATGTCCGTGCGGCGGCGGAATACGTCGATCGGCTGCGGCGTATAGCCTATCGTCTGCGACTTCTCGTAGAAGCCGCGCACGGTGCGGCCATCGGCCAGCGTGGTGGGCAGCACGCGCCGCGTCACGTAGAAGCCGCAGTCGCAGCGCTGCATCGAGTAGTCCGCGGTCAGCCGCGTCTTGAACTTGGTGCTCGGCTTGTAGAGGATGTCGACCCGGCCCGCGTCGTTGTTCAGGTCGTCCCACTTCTCGTCGTAGGTCGTGTTGTAGAACAGACCGTCTCGCGAGGTCCGGAGGTAGCTGGCGCGGAACGTCAGCTCGTCCGTGATCGGCATGTTCACGCTGAACGACGCGCGCGCGTAGTTGTAGTTGCCGTACGTGATCTCGGCGCGTGCCGAGCGCTGCCAGTTGGGCTCGACGGTGCGGATGTCGATCGCGCCGGCGACCGTGTTCTTGCCGAACAGCGTGCCCTGCGGACCGCGCAACAGCTGCACGCTGTCGACGTCGAGCATGTCCGTGATCACCGAGCCGGTGCGCGGGCGGTACACACCGTCCACGTACAGGCCGACGCCCTGCTCCAGGCCGTCGTTCGTGCCGCCCGCGTTGGTACCGAGGCCGCGGATCGTGATCGTCTGGTTGCGGCCGCTGAAGCCCTGGATGTTGAGCGCGGGCAGCTGCGTGCTGATCTGGTTGAGGTTGCGCGTGCCCTGCAGCGCACCGAGCTGATCGCTCGACAGCGTGGTGATCGCGATCGGGACCTCCTGCGCGTCTTCCTGGCGATAGCGCGCGGTCACGACGATCGCGCCGAGCGCCGGCGCGGAAGCTTGCTCTTCCTCGGGCTCCGCAAGCTCCATCGGCGGCAGCACCACCGGCGGCAGCGCCGCGTCTTCCACGTAGGTCGGCGCGAGCAGCACGCCCGCATCGAGACCCCGGGAGAAGTCCGTCAGCGGTTCGCCTGCATCCTGTGCACGGACGTCGTTCGCGCCGAGCAGCGCAAAGCCAAACAAGCCAAGCCAAGCGCCGATCGGCAGCTGGCGTTCTCGAAGTCCAGTCATGATCCTCATCCGTACGCCGCAGTAGACGGCGAGGTCTCGTTTAACAGACTGAAGATCATCAAACAAGACGTCGATCGTGTTTCACGAGGAGAAAGCGGCCGCGCCCGCGGAGACCAGGATGGTGTCGTTCTGCGGCGAGTGAATTCGGCTGCAGAGCACGTCGCGATAGTGGCGCTCGAGCGGGTTGGTGCGGCTCAGGCCGGGGTTGCCGGTGAGCTCGAGGCCGATCTCGACCGCGCGGATGGCGTTGCCCGTGGCCGTGAACTTGAGCAGGTTCGCCTCGACGGCGCTCGGCGGTGCGCCGCCCTCCGCGCGCTGCACGGCGTCGCGCAGCAACACGCGGTTGGTGTGGAGCAGCGCCTCGATCTCGCCGAACTTCTCGCGCACACGCGGCAGCGACGACAGCGGCGCGCCGAGGTTCGAAGGCACCCGATCCTTGAGGTAACCCGCGAGCCAATTCCGGGCCGCGCGCGCCACGCCGTCGTAGATGGTGGAGATCGAGAGCGCGTTCCAGAGCCCAGCGATGTCGCCGGGCTTGGCCGCCCAGCTCGCGGGCGGGCGCACGTCCACCGCGTGCTCCAGCGGGACGGGCGTGTCCTCGAACGTGACCTGGTGGCTGACGGTGGCGCGCATGCCCAGGTGATCCCAG
>DASUME010000862.1:0-2598 GCA_036277895.1 Polyangiales bacterium | reverse complement strand
GCCGATCTCGTCGCTTGGGCAGCGATCGGCGCGCGCACGACCGAGAGCCCGGTGCACCGCCAGCTCGCGAGCGGCCTGTCGATGCCCGTCGGCTTCAAGAACGGCACCGACGGCAACGTGCAGATCGCGATCGACGCCATCCGTGCGGCCAGCCACCCGCACCACTTCCTGTCGGTGACCAAGCAAGGCATTCACGCGATCGTCGCCACGCGCGGCAACGACCGCTGCCACGTGATCCTGCGCGGCGGCAACGGCGGCCCGAACTACAGCCCCGAGCAGATCGAGCAGTACGCCAAGCAGCTGGAGAAGAACCAGCAGCCGGCGCGCTTGATGGTCGACGCCAGCCACGGCAACAGCAACAAGAACCACAAGAACCAGCCGGGTGTGGCGCACGCGATCGCGGAGCAGATCCGCAGCGGCGACACGCGCGTGTTCGGCCTGATGATCGAGAGCCACCTGGTCGAGGGCCGCCAGGACTACAAGCCCGGTGTGCCCGCAACCTACGGGCAGAGCATCACCGACGCCTGCATCTCGTTCGACGACACCGTGCCGGTGTTCGAGGACCTCGCCGACGCCGTACGCACGCGACGGAGCAAACGATGAGCCACGCCACGCTCCTGGTGAGCTGCCCCGATCGCAAGGGGCTCGTCGCAGCGCTCGCGCAGCTGTTGTACGGCCACGGAGCGAACATCGTCGACGCCGACCAGCACACGGACCTGGTCGCGAAGATGTTCTTTCAGCGTATCCGCTTCGACCTCGCCGAGCTGCACACGGACCGCATCGCGCTGGAGCGCGGCATCCAGGACGTCGCCGAGCGCTTCGACATGCAGTGGCGGCTGGCGTACGAGGCCACGCCCAAGAAGGTCGCGATCTTCGTCAGCAAGTACGAGCACTGCCTCTACGACCTGCTGCTGCGCCACCGCGCCAAGGAATTGCCTTGCGAGCTTGCGATGGTGATCAGCAACCACGAGGACCTGCGCTTCGTCGCCGAGCAGTTCGGCGTGCCGTTCCACGTGTTCGCGATCTCGAAGGAGAACAAGGCCGCGCAGGAGCAGGCCGAGTGGGCGCTGCTCGACGGTGCGGGCATCGACCTGATCGTGATGGCTCGCTACATGCAGATTTTGAGTCGCGAGTTCTGCGAGCGCTACCGCCACCGCGTGATCAACATCCATCACTCGTTCTTGCCAGCGTTCGTGGGCAGCAAGCCCTACCACGGCGCGCACGAGCGGGGCGTGAAGCTGATCGGCGCCACCGCGCACTACGCGACCAGCGACCTCGATGAAGGGCCGATCATCGAGCAGGACGTGATCCGCACCTCGCACCGCGACGCGATCGACGACCTGGTGCGCAAGGGCCGCGACCTGGAGAAGGTGGCGCTCGCGCGCGCGGTGAAGTGGCACCTCGAAGACCGCGTGCTGGTGTACGGCAACAAGACCGTCGTCTTCGACTGAGATCGCTAAGCGCGGCAGCGCACCTCGGCGATGCGCAGCACGTGATCCTCGTTGGCGTCAGGCCGCGGGTTGCGCGCGGTGAAGTAGGTCAACAACGCGTCGCCGTCCATGAATGCCGTGGAGCCCCAGCGTACGTTGGGCTCGAAGCGTTCCTTGAGGTCGGCTTTGAGCTTGGCGCCGGGAAAGCTCAAGACGGGCGGCTGGTGCAGCAGCTTGTACGGCAGCGCAGTGTCGATGCCGAAGCAGCGAACGCGCGTGCGGTAGGCATCCTTGCCGTTGGGCCCCTTGCCGCCGAACGTCACCATCTCCAGCGCGGACTCCGCGTTCGCACGCACCATCGCGGCGCCGCTCTGCGGGCCCCAGGCACCGTCCGCCATGCCCGTGAACGGCCCGAGGAACTCCCAGCGCGTCGCGGCGTGCGGGCGGTAGCGATAGAACCAGCCTTCGCGCTGCGCGAAGCTGCGTCCGCCGACGAACAACAGGTACTCGCCGGGTGACGCCTCGGCGAACGTCAGCCAGCCCGCGGCCGAGCGCGTGAGCTGCGAGACGCCCTCCTTGAGCGAGTTGTTCAGCACGAGGGTGTCGCGCGGCTCGCGGAGATCCTCGAAGTCGTAGATCTCGACCCGCGCGTAGCCCTTGTCGCCTTCGCACGCGACGGCGAGCAGCTGGCCACTGGCCTGCATGCCGCCCGGGTGCGGCAGCTGCGTGCGCACGACGGTGTCGACGCGTGCTTCGGGAGCCAGGCGCCCCGACGCGAGCTCGAAGCGCGCGAACCAAAGTGCGCCGTGCTCGCGTCCGGACACCGAAAATGCCAGCACCGCCCTCCCGTCCAGGTCGCTGCGCGCGATGCCCTGCACGTGGTAGCGGATCACGTCGCGCAGGTCGATCGGCCCGCTGCGCGGGGTGATCAGCCGCAGCTGGCGTACGTCACAGGCGCGCTCGATCCGTGCGAGCTGGTTCGCAACCGACACGCTGGGATCCTACGTCGCGCACTCCGTGCAGCTGCGTTTTTGGCCGCACGGTAGTCCGGCTCACCGCGCGCCGTGTTGCCAAGCGTGCGCACCGCGGCGTACGTTGTGGGCAGTGCGTTGCTGGCTCACCGTTCTGATCGCGCTCGGCGCCTGCGGGGATCATGCGCAGTCCGGCA
>DASUME010000861.1:0-9475 GCA_036277895.1 Polyangiales bacterium | reverse complement strand
CCTCGTGATGCCTGGGGCCTGCTACCCGGCGCTCCGGCGCTTACCGGGACGGGACTCTCACCCGCTGGAGAAGCGCAGCGTGAATTACCCGGCGACCGGCCCAGAGGCCGATTGTCGGGTCCTTCGTCACGACGCACCATGGCGGCCAGTCTTACGCGTGCAGCGCCGCGCGGTCTAGCTCGGCGAGGAGCGCGCCAGGGGTCAGCGGTGAGGGGCCGGCATCACCCCTTCAGGGGGAAGCTGACCTTCGCGATGCCCTTGCGCGGCTTCGGCATCGGCCACGAGCGCAGCTCCTCGGCGATGCAGTCGAAGTACTCGGCGGAGCGGTCGTCCGGACCTGCCACGCCTGCGGCCAGCACCTTGCCGCTCTTCGAGACGTACGCGGTCACCGTGATCGAGCCCGCGCGCTGGACGTCGCAGGTCTCCAGTAGCTCGCCGCGGTTCTTCTTGAGCACCTTCTCGATGCGCTCGCTGTCCCAGGCCTCCGGCTCGCGGTGCTTGCGGCCGGGCTCGAGCGCCATCTGCCACTGCACCGTGGCCTCGCCCCCGTGCGGCGCGGGGAAGCGCGTGTTGCGGATCACCTCGCTGAAGCAGCGCTCGAGCACGCGGTCGCCGACGTCCGACTGGCGCACGAGCACGTCCGCGACCTCGCCGCTGCGGAGCACGCGGATGTCGAACTCCACGCCACCCGCGAGCGACGGCACCTTGCGCGCGCGCGGCTCGTGGCACTTCGCGAACGCCTTGCCCTGCTTCTCCATCGTGATCTTGACGTCGAACGGCGCGAGCGTGCCGTGAATGCCCTGCACGCCGACCTTCTTGTTGGCCTTCTCGCCGTGCTCGTCGTGCACCTCGACCGGCTTCGGCGGCTCGGCTTCGCCCGCCTTCTCTTGCTCGATGCGACGTGAGACTTCGACCAGCGGATCCACGGGCGTGGCCTCTGCGACGGGCCGCGCGCTGGTGCGCGGCTTGCGGACAGGCGCCGCACACGCGACCAAGCACAGCGCCAACAACGAAGACTTCCGCACCCTGCCTCCTCGATCCGCCCCGCGAAGCCTAGTCTCTGTCGACCGACCGAACGCCCCTAATTTCGCCTGCTGCGCGCGAGCCCACGATCTTTTCTGGGGCGATTGCAGCCGGGCGCGTATTCTCCGCCCGCGAGCGCCATGAGCGAAGACTTATCGATCAGTAGAACCAAGGTGATCCCGGGCCGCGCACTGGACGTGAAGACCGCACGTGCGTCGGGTCCCGGAGGCCAGCACGTCAAACCGAGAGCAAGGTGCAGCTCACGCTCGACCCGGCTCAGGTTCCGTGGCTGGAGCCCGGCACGCGGCTGCGCATGATCGCCCTCGCGGGACGCAACGTCGATGGCGACGGCCGCATCTACGTGGTCAGCCAGGAACACCGCGAGCAATCGCGCAACCTCGAAGACGCGCGCACCAAGCTCGCCGAGCTCGTCACCAAGGCCCTGGTGCGCCCGAAGACCCGCGTGGCCACCAAGCCCAGCAAGCGCGCCAAGGCCCGCCGCGTCGACGAGAAGAAGGCCCGCGCGCAGACCAAGGCCGGCCGCGGCCGCGTCTCGCGCGACGACTGAGCTCAGGCGACCGCGGAGCGGCGTTCTTCGTTGCGCTTCTGGGAGCCCTGCCGGAGCTCGACGCTGACCAGCGTGCTGATGCCGGGGCGCTCCATGGTCACGCCGTAGAGCACGTCCGCGATCTCCATCGTGCGCTTGCTGTGCGTGATCACGATGAACTGCGAGTGGTGGGTCATCGAGCGGATCGCCTCCGCGAAGCGGCCGATGTTCGCCTCGTCGAGCGGCGCGTCGACCTCGTCGAGCAGGCAGAACGGCGACGGCTTGTGCTGGAACAGCGCGAAGATCAGCGACACCGCGGTGAGCGCCTTCTCGCCGCCGCTCATCAGCTCCATCGAGCCGAGCCGCTTGCCCGGAGGCTGCGCCAGGATCTCGATGCCGGTCTCCAGCATGTCGTCCGGGTTGGTGAGCTTGAGCGAGGCCTCGCCGCCGCCGAACATCTTCGGGAAGATCTGCGAGAAGCGCACCGACACCGAGTCGAACGTGTCGCGGAACAGCTTCTTGCTCTCGCGGTTCATCTGCTTGATCGCCTGCTCGAGCTGCGCGATCGCCGCGTCGAGATCCGCCTTCTGCGCGATCAGGTAGTCGTAGCGCTTGCTCTGCTCCTCGAATTCCTCGATGGCGGTCAAATTGATCGGACCCATCCGCTCGAGCAGCCGGTCGAGCTCCTTGGCGCGCTCGCCGACCGTCTCGTCGGGCAGCTCGCGGTCGTGGTAGCTCGTGAGCTGTAGCCGCAGGTCGAGGCGATGGCGCTCGGCCACCTGCTCGATCAAGCGCGTGAGGTTGAGCTCCTGCTCGCGCTGCTTGAGCAGCAGCGCATTGATGATCTTGTTCTCGCGATCGATGCGCTGGCGCAGCTCCTTGATGCTGGCGTCGCGCCCGCCGAGGACCAGCTTCTTCTCTTCGTAGCGCGCGCGCGCTTCGGCCAGCTCGCCGCTCGCCAGCTTGGCCTCGTCGACCGCGCCGAGCAGCGACTCCTTGTCCAGCACGAGCTGCGCGGCGGTCTGGCCCTGGTTCTCCACGTTGGCGACCAGTTCGCTCTCGACGCGCGTCAGGCGCAGCGCGAGATCCGCCAGCCCACGCTCGACGCGATCGAGTGCCATGCGATCCGACTGCACACGCTGGCGCGCCTCGGCCGCGCGCACGCGCAGCTCCGTGATCACCGTGTTCTGGCGCTCGACCTCACCGCGGCGCTGCTGCGAGACGCGCTCGAACTGGCCGAAGTCGTTCTCCGCCTCGCTCTTGGTCTGGCGCGCGCTCGCGATCTCTTCGCGCGACTCGGTCTCCTCGTGCGAGGCCTCGGCGAGCGAGGAAGCCAGGTCGTCCGACTCGAAGACCAGCTGCTCGACCCGATCGCGCCCGCGCGAGAGCTCGTCCTCGGCGCGCTTGTGGTCCTTCTCGGCGCGCACGATCGCGAGCTCGGCGTCGTGGCCCTCGCTGCGCGCGGCGTCGAGCTCGGCCTGGTTGCGCGCGAGCTGCGCCTTCACGTCGCCCAGCTGCTGCTGGCAGCTCTGCTGCTCCTGCTCCAGGCGCGCGACCACCGGCGTGAGCTCGCGGATCTCGCGCTTGACCTCGAGCATGTGCGCGCCGGCGTCCTCGCCGCTGCCGCCCGTGTGGCGACCGTCGGCGCCGAGCACCTCACCCTGGCGCGTGACGAACGTGAACGCGTTCGAGGCCGCGCGCAGCCGCCTCCCGTACTCGACGTCCTCGACCACCACGATCTCGCCGAGCACGTTCTCGACCAGTGCCCGGTCGTCCTCGGCGAAGCGCACCAGCTCACTGAGCCGACCGATCACGCCTTGGCCCTCGATGCTGGAGCTGACCATCGCACGCGGCTTGGGCCGGCGCGGAATGGTGGTGGCGCGGCCCTTCTTCTGCTCGCGTAGCCAGCTCACCGCGCGCTCGCCCGCCTCCTCGTCCTCGACGACGACGTACTGCAGGCGGTCGCCCAGCGCCCCCGCGAGCGCCTGCGTGTATTCCGACGGGCAGTCCAGCCGATCGGCCAGCATGCCCAGCACGCCGAGCGACGGGTCCTGGCGCTGCATCAACGCGCGCACGCCCGCGCCCACCCCCTCGAAGCGCTGCTGGATCTGCTCCAGCGACTTCAGCCGCGAGCGGCGCTCGGCCAGCTCGGTGCGCAGCTCGTCGTTCTTCTGCTCGCTCTCGCGCTGCGTCGCCTTGAGCGTCACCAGCGACTGCTCCAGCTCCGCCTTGCGCTCGACGCTCGACGCCTTGTCGCCGCGCAGCCCGGTCAGGCGCGCGGCCAGCTCGCGCGCGTCTTCCGCCAGGTCGACGATCCGGATCTCGAGGTCTTCACGCTCCGAGCGCAGCCGCTCCAGGCGCGAGTAAGCCTCGCTGCGACGGCGCTCGAACTGCGAGGCCACGGCCTCGGCGCGCGCGATCCGCGTGTTGGACTCGGAGACGCGCGCGCGCGCCGCGTTCATCGCCTGATCGGCCTCGCTCGACGCGCGCTTCTTCTGCTCGCCAATCTCCTGCTCGCGCTCGAGCACGCTGGCCTCTTGCTCCTCCAGCTCGACCAGCTGCGCCAGGCCCTCTTCGAGCTGCGCACGCTCGCCGTCGAAGCGATCGCGCTGGGTGCGGATCTCGGCCAGCTCGCGCTCGGCGGCCTGCTCGCTCGCGCGCAGCGCGGCGAGCCGCTCCAGGTTGTGCTTGATCTGCGTCTCGAGCAGCTTCACGCGGCTCTCGAGCTGGTGCGCGCGCTCGTTGGCCTCGTTGACCGTGAGCTCTTCCTGCGCGAGCTCCAGGCGCTCGGCCTCCAGCTCGGTCTCGACCGTGATCAGGCCGGTGCGCAGATCTTCGGTGTCCGCGTGCGCCTGCGCGTGCTGCTGCGCGGTGGCCGCGCGCGTGACCGCGAGCTCGAGGTAGCGGTGCGACGCGATCCAGAGCTCCAGATCGCGCTGCTCGTCGCGGTAGGCCTTATAGCGCTCGGCCTTCTGCGCCTGGCGCTTGAGCGACGCGAGCGACTTCTCCAGCTCGCCGAGGATGTCGGTGATGCGCAGCAGGTTCTGCCGCGTCGCGTCCATCTTGCGCTCGGCCTTCTGCTTGTGCGCCTTGAACTTGGTGATGCCCGCGGCCTCCTCGATCAGGTGGCGGCGGTCCTCCGGCTTGGCGGTGACGATCAGGCCGATGCGCCCCTGCTCGATGATCGAGTACGCCTTGGTGCCGACACCCGTGCCGAGGAACAGCGCCGTGATGTCCATCAGGCGGACCGGCGTCTTGTTCAGCGAGTACGAGCTGTCTCCGTCGCGCGTGAGGCGGCGCGTGACCGCGAGCTCGGCGTAGTCCCGGTACTCGACCGGGCAGTTGCCCTCGGCGTTGTCGAACGTGATCGTCACCTCGGCGAAGCTGTGCGGACCGCGCGCCTCGGAGCCGTTGAAGATGACGTCGTCCATGCTCTTGCCGCGGAGGTGCTTCGCGGACTGCTCGCCCATGGCCCAGCGAATGGCGTCGACGATATTGCTCTTCCCGCAGCCGTTGGGGCCGACCACGCCGGTGATGTCGTGATCGAAGCGCACCACCGTCTTGTCGACGAACGACTTGAAGCCGCAAATCTCGAGGCTCTTCAGCTTCATCCAAGGACCCCTGGGTCGAGCGGGCGCTCGTTGCGCCGCGCGAGCTCAAAAGAGGCGGATCAGGGGTGAACCCTACTCCGCAGCGTCCTGGGTATCATCTGGATGCCGGAAAGGCAAACTTTCGAGTCGACATCTGGTGAGCGTCACACTGTGACCTACACAAGATGTCGTGGGTCAGCGCGCCTGCGGCCACTGCTTGAGGCCCGCGACGCCAGTGCGCGCGACGCGGCGGGCGAAGTCGTCGAGCTGCTCCTCGCGCACGCCCGCGCGCTCCAGCTGGCCATCGACGACCAGCGCGGCCACGCCGTGCAGCATCGACCACTGGATCATGCCGAGGCGCGCGGGGTTGCCGGCGGGCAAGAGCCCCGACTCCTGGCCGGCGCGGATCGCATTGCACAGCACGTCGAACACCGCCTGATCCGCCTGCATCAAGCTCGGATAGCGGCGCTTGTCGCCCATCTCGGCGCCGAACATCACCCGGAACTGCGAGGTGTGCGCGCGCGCGAAGCGCACGTAGGTCACGCCGAGCGTCTCCAGCTGCTCGTTGGGATGCACGCCGTCGAGCGCGCGCTCGATCGCGAGGCGCAGGCGGACGAAGCCCTCCTCGGCGAGGGCCGCCAGCAGGGCCTCCTTGTCCGCGAAGTGCCGGTACGGGGCGGCGTGCGTGACCCCTGCGCGCCGCGCGGCCTCGCGCAGCGTGATCCCGCGGGGGCCGTGCTCCTTGACGAGCTCGAACGCCGCGTCGACCAGGGCGCGCCGCAGGTCGCCGTGGTGATAACGGCCGCCCTTGTCGGCCACCTTGCTCACCGGTGCCCCTGGCTGCTTGGACCGCCCCACTTGGGACGTGTACGTTGCAGACACTGGCTTGGCAAATCCCGTGCACGAGGAGCGAGATGTGATCTATCGACTTGGAGACAAGCGCGTGGTGCGACACGGCGAGACCTTCGTCGCTCCGAACGCGACGCTGATCGGCTCGGTGATCATGCACGAGCGCTCGAGCATCTGGTTCAACGTGGTCGCACGCGGGGACAACGACCCGATCACGATCGGACCCGACACCAACATCCAGGACGGCTCGGTGCTGCACACGGACGCCGGCGTGCCGCTCACCATCGGCCGCGGGGTCACGGTGGGGCACAAGGTGATGCTGCACGGCTGCACGATCGAGGACTACGCGCTGATCGGGATCAACGCGGTGATCCTGAACCGCGCGCGGATCGGGAGGTACTGCATCATCGGGGCGAACTCGCTGATCGCGGAGGGCAAGGAGATCCCCGAGGGCTCGCTGGTGATGGGATCGCCGGGGAAGGTGATCCGGCCGCTGACGGAGCCAGAGCGGAAGAAGCTGGAGCTGTCGGCGGCGGGGTACGTGGCGAATGCACAGCGATACCTGCGCGATCTGCAGCCGGAGTAGTCAGTACTCGGCCAGCACGCGGTGCGGGGTCCTCTGCGAGAGAGTGGTTACCCAGCTCTTCACGGCTCTCTCCAGCTTCACGCCGGCGTACCAGCGCTCGAAGCGCGCTCGCGCGACCTCGAACGGCTCGCCGTAGAACGGGTGGGCTTCGCTCGCGAACGCCTGCTCGAGCTCTTCTTCGGTCACGTCGAGCGTGCCCTCGAGGTTGGCTTGCAGGAACTCGTCGACGCGGGCTCGGCGCTCGGACCACGCGCTCAGCTCGCGCTCGTTCACGCCCAGTGCCTCCAGCAGCACCTGCATGCTCTGCAGGCTGGCGCGCTGCTGCTCGACCGCGTCGCCGCTCGGCTCGGGCATGTTGAGGCGCAGCGCTTCGGCGGCGATCAGCGCCTCCCCGATCAGCTCCTTCAAGCTCGCCGCCAGCAGCGACGGCGGCAGCGGGCCGAGCGCCGTGTGCAGATCACTCTGGCGCAGCATCGCTGCGCGCGCGCGCAGCTCGACGTCGCTCGCGAACAACGTGAGCACGTTTGGCCCAGGCGTCAGCCCGCCCACCACCGCGACCACCCCATCCACCCGCTGTACGGCCTCGTCCGCGCGAGCATGCGTCGCTGCCCACAGCAGCAGCGCGCACGCCCAGCGCGTCACGACGGATCGCCGTCTTCGTCGTCCGCGGGCTCCAGCGCGGGCTTGTCGCGATCGCGGAGCGACTCGCGATCGATGCGCGGCGTGACCAGCGACAGCTCGCGCGACGGAGGCGTCGCCGGTGTCGACACCGAGACTGGCGCAGGGCGCCCGCGGTCGCGCGTGAACTCGAGGTACACCACCGCCGCCTCGAGATCGCGCTGCGAAAGTGAGTCGATCAAGTCGTGCGCACGCGCGCGCAAGTCGCTGGTCGGGATCGCGGGCGGCCGTACCGGCGTGCGCCGGATCACGCGCTGCTCGCTGCTCTCCAGCTTCGGCGGCTCGGTGCGGTTGAGCTGCGGCCGCACGTCTTCGGCCGTGGGCACCTGCCACTCCGGCCGGTCGACCACCGACACACCCTGCGCGTCGAGCCACGCCTCCATGCACGTCTTGAGGCGCTCGCTGCGGAACGTGAACCAGCGCTCGCGGTCGACCGGGAACGCGACCAGTACGTCTTTGAAGCGCCGGAACGCGCCCTTGCCGTCGATCGACTGCAGCAGCTTCTGACGCAGCGGCCCTTCTTCGACCGTGGCGATGAAGCGCTCCATCCAGCGGTATTGCTCGCGCGAGGACACCGGGTCCACGCGCAGGTAGTTCGAATCGGCAGCGATGCGGCCGTGCGTTGCCGGGTCGGCGACACCATCGACCACACGGATGACCTCTCCGGTGCCGAGATGGAGGTAGCTGTGTACCTCGGGCGCGTTGTTCTCGAACGCGTCTTCGAGCGCTTCCCAAGCGACCGGGACCTTACGCTTGGTCTCGTCCCCCTGTGTCATGCTCCTGCGCTCTTCCGCCGTCACCGGGCAAGCTCACTTCGGGTTCGCGCTACCGCGCGCGCCCAACGCTCGTTATGTGCACTGCGTTCGTCCAGGCTCATAGTAGGTTTGTAACTCCAGTCAATGTGGTGGGCGCGTGCGATCGCCGCGCGATCCGCAAACACACCGACGGCGAGTCCGGCCAAGTAAGCCGCCCCCAACGCAGTGGTCTCGATCGACGTCGGCCGTTCGACGGTCGCACCCAGCAAGTCCCCCTGAAACTCCATTAGCAGGCGATTCTTGCTGGCGCCGCCATCGACGCGCAGCCTTCCGATCGGTCTGCCCATGTCTTTCTCCATCGCCCGCGCGAGGTCTGCGACCTGAAACGCGATCCCCTCCAGGGTCGCGCGGGCGAGGTGGGCGGCTGTCGTACCGCGGGTAATGCCCGTGATGATGCCGCGCGCGTCAGGGTCCCAGTACGGGGCACCCAGACCTGCCAGGGCAGGCACGAACACCACCTCCCCTGCGTTCTCGACCTTGGCCGCGAGCGACTCGATCTCCTCGGCGGTGCGGATCACACCGAGCCCATCGCGCAGCCACTGCACCGCGGCGCCGGCGATGAACGCGCTGCCCTCCAGCGCGTACTCGGTGACGTTGCCGATGCGCCAGGCCGGCGTGGTCAACAAGCCGCTCTTCGAGACCACCGGCTCCTTGCCCGTGTTCACGAGCAGGAACGCGCCGGTGCCGTAGGTGCACTTGCCGTCGCCGACCTCCCAGCAGGTCTGCCCGAACAACGCCGCGTGCTGATCCCCCGCGATGCCCGCGATCGGCACGCCGTCCGGCAGCGGACCGAAGCCGTGCGTGTGCCCGTAGACCTCGGACGAGCTCTTCACCTCGGGCAGCACCGCCGCCGGCACGCGCAAGATCTCGAGCAGCTCCGGATCCCAGGCCTGCTTGCGGATGTCGAACAGCAGCGTGCGGCTGGCGTTGGTGGTGTCCGTGACGTGCACCTTGCCGCCCGTCAGTCGGTACACGAGGTAGCTGTCGACGGTGCCGAACGCGAGCTCGCCCGCCTCGGCTCTCCGCCGCGCCCCGTCGACGTTCTCCAGCAACCACTCCAGCTTGGTGCCAGAGAAGTACGGATCGATCACGAGCCCGGTGCGCTCTCGAAACAATGCCTCGCGCCCCTCGCGCTTGAGCTCGGCGCAGCGCGCGCTGGTGCGACGGTCTTGCCACACGATCGCGCGATACAGCGGCTCGCCGCGCTTCTTCTCCCAGAGCAGCGTGGTCTCGCGCTGGTTGGTGATGCCGATGCCGGCACACTGCTTGGGATCGACGCGCGCCTTGTCGAGCGCGTCGCGCACCGAGCCCTGCACGCTGGCCCAGATCTCGTCGGGCTCGTGCTCGACCCAACCTGGCTTGGGGAAGTGCTGCGGAAACTCTCGAT
>DASUME010000860.1:0-3373 GCA_036277895.1 Polyangiales bacterium | reverse complement strand
ACGCACCCGAGCGTGGTGGAAGAAGCGGTCGTGACGGAAGTGCGCGCCGTGCCGGCACGCGCGGGGCGTGCCTGCAAGGAACCGATCCGCACACGCACGATGGCGAAACTGCTGCTGTCGCAAGGACACCCCGAGCGCGCGCTGTCGATCTACGAGGCGTTGATCGCCGAGGGCGCGAGCGATCCGGTGCTGCTGGCCGAAGCAGACGCGTTACGAAGTCTGCAGACCTGACACAAAGCGCGCCTCGGCGCGCACGGTCAGAAGACACCTAGAGTTCGCAAAACGGTCAGCATGACGTGCGACGTCTCGATGACAGTCGTGCACATGAAACGTCTTGCGCTGGTCACCGACGCCTGGCATCCGCAGACAAATGGTGTGGTCAACACGCTCGATCGTCTCGTCAAAGACCTGACGGCGAGCGGGACCGAGGTGCTGATCGTGTCGGCGGAGGGACATCCCACGTTCCCTCTGCCCTCGGACCCCGACTACAAGCTCGCCTGGACTCCGTGGCGCGAGATCCCGAAGATCCAGGCGTTCAAGCCGGACGCCATCCACATCTCCACCGAGGGACCGCTCGGCTTCTGGACCAACCTCTGGTGCCGTCGCCGCGGCTTTCGCTTCACGACCAGCTTTCACACGCGCTTCCCCGAGTTCATGAACGCGCGCTTCTCGATCCCGCTCAGCTTCGGCTACGCGATGGAGCGCTGGTTCCACAAGCCGGCGCACCACACGCTGGTGGGCACACGCTCGCTGATCAAGGAGCTCGACGCACGCCGCATCGGGCAGAAGCTGGTGCACTGGCCGCGCGGCGTGAACACCGACCGCTTCCATCCCAGCAAGCGCAGCAGCGAGTGCTTCCGCGACCTGCCCGGGCCGATCTGGCTCTACGTGGGACGCGTGGCGCCCGAGAAGAACATCGAAGACTTCCTGCGCTTGCCGCTCTCGGGCACCAAGGTCATCGTCGGTGACGGTCCCGCACGCGAGTCGCTGCAGAAGCAATACCCAGACGCGGTGTTCCGCGGCTGGCGCTACGGTGACGAGCTGGCCGAGCACTTCGCGAGCGCGGACTGCTTCGTGTTCCCGTCGCGCAGCGAGACCTTCGGCAACGTGATCCTGGAGGCGCTGGCGTCCGGCGTGCCGGTGGCGTCGGTGCCGGCGCCGGGTCCGATCGATCTGATCGACGAGGGCGTGAACGGCGCGGTCGGCGAGGACTTGCTCGACGCCTGCTACCGCGCCATCGCGTGCAAACGTGACAACGCGCGCGCCAGCACGCGCATCTATACCTACGACGTGTGCCGCGACGTCTTTCGCGCGCACCTGGTGCCACTGATCAGCCGCCTGCCCTCCTCGACGACCAGCAACGTGTCGGCCGCCGAAGCGGAAGCCATCTGAGCTGCTTACTCCGGCAACCGCAGTAGCGGCTGCCCCATCCTCACGCGCGCTCCCGGCTGCACCGACTCGTGCAGGGTGAAGCCCGGGGGCGCGAACACGATGATGGTCGAGCCGTGCTGAAACCAACCCAACTCCTGCCCCTTCTCGGCGTGCGCCCGGCACGGGATCACGTGCGGACCGCGGTGGCGGAGGTGGAACATCACGTCCAGGAAGTGCAGACGGATGCTGGCGACCAGGATCGCCGCCACCGGCACCAGCGTGATCAGGTGCCCCCCGTTGTCGAGCCGCGTGCGCAGGATCGCGCGCTCGTTCTTGCAGAACAGCTTCTCCACGCGCGCGAGCGCGATCGGGTGCGTGTTCCAGGTGTCGCCGGAGATGTAGTTCACCTGCTCCACGGTCATGTCGTGGGGCGCATGGAAGCGGTGGTACATCGACGAGGTCAGCCGCAGCGTGACGTACGTGCCGTTGCGGTAGAGCTTCACGAGCTCGGGGTCGCGCAGCAGGTCGCTCAGCGTGTACGTGAACTGCTTGGCCTGGATCAGGCGATCGCCCTCGATCCGGCCGTGGCCGCCGACGATGCCGTCACTGGGTGCACACACGACCTGAGGGTCGCGATCGATGTCGCGCGCGCCGGGCTTGAGCTCGCGCGTGAACAGGTCGTGCATGCTCTTGAAGTCGGTGCGCAGCGCGTCGTCCAGCTCCAGGTCCTCGAAGGCCTTCCAGACGGCGATCGAGGCATCGCGGATCAGCGGCTGCTCCAGCTGGCTGAACCAGCCCATGAACTGCGTGACCAGCCGGCGCGGGATGCGGTTGGTGAGCAGAAAAAAGACGTCTTCCTGCGTTGCGACGCGGGTGATCACGGAAGTAATAGACATCAGCTGCACAAGCTCCTCATGCTGGAAAAACAGGTATGAATACGACGCTCGCTCCCTACGCCGTCGGCGCGGTCGCGCTGACCTCTGCGCTGAGTCGAATCAGCTCGCGGCTCACGCTCTCGCGCGCCAAGCATCCGTCGCTGGCCGGCCACAGCAACATCTCGCGCCGGGTGGCGCGCCAGGTGCCGTTCTACGAGTACTCGGAGGAAGAGTTCTTCAAGAGCGACGACGCGCCGGCCGAGCTCGAAGCGCAGCGCCGCGCCGGCTTCATGCGGCTGGCGGCGCTGTTCAAGGAGCGCTTCGCGGAGACGGCCAGGCGCTCGGCGGCGCTCTCGCCCTCGATTTCGGACATGCAGTTCACGGCCGCCTACCGCGTGCCCTTCCAGTACCGGCGCGTGACGCAGCAGCACCTCAAGGGCGGCAGCATGGTGCAGTCCGCCAGCGGCGTGCGCATCCGCGATCTCGACGGCAACGAGCTGATCGACCTGACCGGCTCGTACGGCGTCAACGTGCTGGGCTACGACTTCTACAAGCAGACGCTGAGGGCCGGCGCCGAGCACGTGTCCGAGCTCGGGCCGGTGCTCGGGCCTTACCATCCGGTGATCGAGTACAACGTCACGCGGCTGCGTGAGATCTCCGGACTCGACGAGGTCTCGTTCCACATGTCCGGCACGGAGGCGGTGATGCAGGCCGTTCGGCTGGCACGCTACCACACCGGGCGGACGCACCTGGTGCGCTTCTGCGGCGCCTACCACGGCTGGTGGGGCGACGTGCAGCCCGGCGTCGGCAACCCGGTGCCCGCCCACGAGACCTACACCCTGAACGATCTGAGCGAGAGCACGCTCTCGGTGCTCGCGCGCCGCAGCGACATCGCGTGCGTGCTGGTGAACCCGCTGCAGGCGCTGCACCCGAACGCCAATGCCCCCGGCGATTCCGCGCTGGTCGACAGTTCGCGCAAGGGCGCGTTCGATCGCGCGGCCTATGCCGACTGGCTGAAGAAGCTGCGCGAAGTCTGCACCGAGCGCGGCATCGTGCTGATCTTTGACGAAGTGTTTGTCGGCTTCCGTCTCGCCGCCGGGGGCGCCCAGGAATATTTCGGCGTTCGC
>DASUME010000859.1:0-4236 GCA_036277895.1 Polyangiales bacterium | reverse complement strand
ACGTCGACGCGGCGCGCGCGATGCTGGCGATCACCGACGACGACGAGGTGCTCGGCCGCCTGGAGCTGGAGCTGCGCGGGCGTACGCGCGAAGAGCCGCGCAACGTCGAGCTGCTGCGCAAGCTGCTCGCGCTGGCGGAGCTCAAGCGCGATCGCGATCTCGCGTTCCTCACGCTGTCCGTGCTGGACGCGATCGATCAGCTCGCGAGCGGCGAGGAGACGGCGCGCTTCAAGGAGCTGCTCAGCAGCGCGCGCCACACGTCGATCAGCAGGGAAGCCACGCTGTCCGAGGGCGAGCTGCGCGCGCTGCTCGCGCCGAGCGGCGATGGACGCCAGCAGCAGCTGGTGCGCAGCGTGTTCGGCGCGGCGACGGAGCTGGAGCAGCTGGAGCCGGCGCGCTTCGGCGTGGGCCGGGCACAGCGCGTGAATGCGCGCGATCCGCACGCGCTGCGCGAAGACGTGCGCGCGCTGGCGACGCCGCTCGGGCTCACGATCGGCGATGTCTACGTGGGCGGCAACGAGGGCAACGCGATCGTGGCGCTGCCGCGCGACAACGAGCTCGGCTTCTTGCTGGGTGGCGACATCGAGAGTCCGCTCGCGGGCGCAGCCCGGCAGCGCGCCGCGATGCAGCTGGCGGGTGTGTCGCTGCAGACCTTGCCGCTGGTGACGCGCGGCGCGGAGGGCGGCGCGAAGCTGCTGGCCGCCGCGATCCTGTCCGAGAACCTGCCGCTCGCGCCGGGCGCGCCGCGCGACAACGAGCTCACGCGCCAGGTCGCCAAGCTGCTGCCGCGCAAGGTCAAGCGTGCGCTCGCCGACCTGCTGCGCGCGCTGCCGGACAAGGGCGCAGACCTGGTGGGTCCGTGCCGCCACGCGCTCGCGCGCACACGCCGGCTCGCCTTGCTGCTGTCGGGCGAGCTTTCCGCGGCGCTGCGCGAGGTGGGTCAAGATCCGGAGGCGCAGCTCGACCTCCTGCGTACCTGGCTCGGCGTTCCGATGAGCACCTCGAGAAGAAAGTTGGGGCTCACCCAGTGACCGACGACGTGACACCGAAGCAGAGCGATCTCGAGTGGGGCGACGCGCTCGATGACTGGGAGCTCAAGCTCGACGACCACGCCGAGGCGGAAGCGAGTCCCTTTCCGGACGGCGCGGAGCGCGAGGCCGATCGCGCGCAGCTGCCGACGCCGGTGGTGCCCGCGCTGGCCGACAACGATCAGGGCTCGGCGCGCTCCGGGCCCACGCCGACCCTGCCCGCGTACGGCGGCGTCGAGGCGCGCGCACTCTCCTCGCGCGGGCAGAGTGCGGAGACCGTGCGCGCGCCGGCGGACTTGAGCCAGCTCTCGCAGCGCAGCCGCACCGATCTCGCGAGCATCGCGCTCTCGCTGCCCGAGCCGCTGCGCGACACCGCGCCGCCGCCGGACGAGGCGCGCGCGACCCTGCTCGACGTGGAGCGGCCGACGCGCGAGATGCTCGCGGTGCCGCCGGTCGAGCTGGACGTCACGGAGGAAGAAGAGCCGCTCAGCGAGATCGACGTGATCGAGGAGCCCGAGGGGCTGCTCGAGCTCGAAGAGGCGGACGACGACGACATGGTGGCCGCCGTGGACGCGGCGCAGGCGCTCGGCACGATGCCCGGTGGCGATACGCCGCGCCCGGTCGTACCCGGCGGCCCTCGTGAAGTGCTCGAGGTGGTGCTACCCGACACGGAGATCGAGAGCAGCGAGGAGACGCCGGAGCAGGCGTACAAGCGCGCGCGCATCGAGCGGCTGGAGGCGCTGGCCAGGAAGCAGAGCGGCAGCCAGCGCGCGGAGCTGCTGCTCTCGGCCGCGGAGCTCAGCGAGGAGCTCGGCGAGCGCAAGGAAGCCGAGCAGCTCTACGAGCGTGCACGCGAGGCGGCCCCGAAGCCGGCGCTCAAGGCGCTGGTGCGGCTGGCCTTCCGCGCCGCCGACTGGAAGCGCTACCTGTCCCTGCTGGAGGCGGTCTCCGCCCTGCCCGGCTCGGTGCACGAGCGTGCGCGCGCGCTGCAGCAGCTCGCGCTGGCGCGCTGGGTGATCGAGCGCGACGCGCCGGGCGCGCTCGGCGCCGCCACCGAGGCCCACGCGCTCGCGCCGGACCTGGTGTCACCGAGCTTCCTGCTCGCGCGCATCGAGCTCTCGACCGATCCGAGCCGCGTCGACGCGACCCTGCTGCCGCTGATCCAGCGCACGCGGGATCGTGCGCTCGCGGCGACCTGGCTGGTCAGCGCGGGGCGCGCGATCGAAGCGCGCGGCGACCGCATCGCAGCGCGCCAGCTCTACGCCCGCGCGGCGAGCGACGACCCGTTCGCGTTCGATGCCCAGCTCTCGCTGTCGCGCGTCGATCACGCGCTCGGTGCGCAAGGCGAGGCGGCGCGCGCGCTGCTGCGCACGCTGGAGAGCTTCGACATCGGTCCGGTGGCAGAGGCCGTGCGCCGGCGCGCGGCGCACATGCTCAGCCGCGAGGGTGCGCATGCCGAGGCGCTGGAGCTGCTGGAGCACGCCAGCGACGATATCTCGCTGCGCACCGCGGCGCAGATCGCGCTCGCGAGCGAGAACGGCGCGCTCGCACGCGCGGCGGTGGGGTCGTGGGCGAACGGCAGCAACGGCCCGGAGCGCGCGCTGGCGCTGCTGACGCACGCCGAGCTGCTCGCGGAAGACGGCCGGCTCGACGAGGCCGACAAGCAGCTCGAGGCCGGCGCGCTCGCCGACCCCACGCTCGGTCTGATCGGCGTCACGCGCGAGTCGCTCGCGCGCCGGGCGGGCGACACCGCGCGGCTGGCCGAGATCGCGGCCGGCGAAGAAGCGGGAAAGGGCGCGCTCGCGGCCGCGGCCAAGCTGGCGCTCGCCAGGGAGACCAGCGCCGAAGAGCTGACCTGGCTCGGCGAGGCCGCGGAGGAAGAAGCCGGCACGTCCGCGCACCTGCTGGCGATCGACGCCAGCGCGGAGCTCGCGCGCCGCGACGAGCTGCGCCGGCTGCTGCGCACCGAGAGCGAGCGCGGGCGCGTGGAAGCGCGCGTGCTCTCGCTGCTGGCGTTGGCGGAGCTGGAGCGCCAGAAGAACCGCGAGCAGGCCGACGCAGCGCACGCGGTCGCGCGCACCGACGCACTGCAGCAAGCCTCGGAGCTTTCGCCGCGTGAGCCGGTCGTGCTGCGCGCGATGGCGCGCGCCGACCAGGACGAGGCGGCCTACTCGTACCGGCTCGAGGCCGACAGTGCACACGGCACGCGCGCCGCCTTCACGTACCTGCGCGAGGGCTTCAGCCTGGCCCCGGGCTCGGCCGAGCGGCTCGATGCCTTCGTGTGCGCGGCCACGGCCTCCGCGAGCTACGCGCCCGCGAGCTGGGCGCTGCACCGCGAGGCACGCCGTCAGGGTGATCTGCCGCGGCTGTCCGATCTGCACACCGCCGAGGCGGAGCACGCGCGCAATCCACGCACGCGCGCGGCCCACCTGGTGCGCGCGGCGCTGATCCGCGCCAGCGAAGACACCGAGGGCGCCGCGCTGCAGCTGACGCGCGCACTCGAGCTGACGCCCGACGATCCGGTGTTGTCCGAGCTGGTGGTGAGGCTCGGCGACGCGGCACCCGCGCAGGCGCGCGTGACCGCCCTGTTGCGCAGCGCGCAGCGTGTGCGCGAGCCCTGGCGCCGGCTGTTCACGCTGGCCGCGGCCAGCACCTACGAGGACGACGCGCGCGGCGACGAAGCCGCCGAGGAGTACCGCGCGGTGCTCGAGATCTACCCGGACGATCCGATCGCGGAGGCCGGCCTCGAGCGCGTGAACGTGGAGCTGCGCCGCGGCGCGCCGTTGCTGGAAGAAAAGCGGCGCGCGGTGCACGAGGCGAGCACCGAGCGTGCGCGTGCGCGCGCGCTGGAGGAGCTGCTGCTGCTGGAGCGCGATCCGGCGCGGGCGCTCGAGATCGCACACGAGCTGGCCGTGCTCGCGCCATCGCACCCGCTGGCATTGCGCGCGCTGGAGCGCGACGCGATGGCGCGCGACGATCGCCCCGCGCTGCTGGACCTGGAACAACGCTTCTTGCGCTCCACGCGCGGCGCGCGCGACAAGGCAGCGCGGCTGCGCTTCGTGCACGCGCTGCGCTCCCTGGAGCCCGAAGACGAGGCCACCCAGGCGGAGCTCGACCGCGTGACGCTCGAGTGCCGCAACGAGGCGCAACACAGCCTGTGGATGCTGCGTCAGCTGATCGGCTCGGCGATCGCGCTCAACCAGCGCGA
>DASUME010000858.1:0-3338 GCA_036277895.1 Polyangiales bacterium | reverse complement strand
GGGGTCGACCGGCTTCGCGACGTGGTGGTTGAAGCCCTTGAGCAGCGCGCGCGTGCGATCTTCGGAGCGCGCGTACGCCGTCAGCGCGACCGCCGGCGTGCGCCCGCCGCGCTCGGCAGGCAGCGCGCGCACTTGCTCGATCAGCGCGTAGCCATCCTGCTCCGGCATGCCGATGTCGGTGACCAGCACGTCGGGCGGATCGGCCTTCAGCAGTGCGAGCGCCTCGCGCACGTTGCTGGCCGCGCGCACGCTGGCGCCGCCGTGATCGAGCAACGCGCGCAGCAGGTCGCGTGCATCGTCCTCGTCGTCGACCACCAGCACGCGCAGGCCGGCGATCGCGGGTGGACAGGTGAGCTGCGGGATCACGCTCGGCACACGCTCGGGGGGTGGCTCCACGGCGCGCAGCGGCGCGATCGGGATGCGCACGGTGAACAGCGCGCCGAGCCCTTCACCGGGACTCTCCGCCACCACCGTGCCGCCGTGCAGCTCGACCACGTGCTTGACGATCGAGAGGCCGAGCCCGAGCCCCGAGGACTTGCGCGTCACGCTCGCGTCCGCCTGCCGGAAGCGATCGAACACGTGCGGCAGGAACTCGGCCGCGATGCCCTGGCCCTCGTCCGAGACCGCGAGCTCCACCGCCGAGTGCTCGCGCTTGAGCATCACGAACACGCGCGCGTCGCGCGGCGAGAACTTCACCGCGTTGCTGAGCAGGTTCCACACCACTTGCTGCAGGCGGTCGGCGTCGCCCAGCACGGTGCCCGCGTCTGGATCGAGCACCGCCTGCAGGCGCACGCCGCGCGCGTCGGCCGCGGGGCGCACGGTGTCGAGCGCGGCGCGCACTACCTCGGCCAGCTGCACCGGCAGCACCTCGATGCGCAGCTTCCCGGCGATGATGCGCGACACGTCGAGGATGTCGTCGATCAGCGCGGCCTGTGCCTTGGCGTTGCGCTCCACCGCCTCGAGTGCACGCTGCCGGTTGGCGTCGTCGAGCGAGCCGCTGCGCAGCATATGCGTCCAGCCGAGCACCGACTGCAGCGGGGTGCGCAGCTCGTGCGAGATGGTGGCCAGGAAGTCGTCCTTGGTGCGGCTGGCTGCCTCGGCCGTGTTGCGCTCGCGCTGCGCGAGGTCGATCGCGTGCGCGTTGTCCATCGCCAGCGCTGCCTGCTGCGCCACGGCGACCACGAGCTTCTCGTCGGCCTCGGTGAACACGCCCACCCTGGAGTGCCCGAAGAACAAGCCGCCGTGCACCTGGCCGGTGCGCGACACGACCGGCACCGCGAGGTAGCTGCGCACGGGCAGGTGGCCGGCGGGCATGCCGTGGTGAGGCGCCATGTGGCCGTACTCGGCCGTGGCGGTGATGTCCGCCGCGCGCTTCACGCCGGTGCCCGCGAACGTGGGCGCGAACACCTGCGTGTTGCGCGGCATCGGGAACTTCTCGAACGCGCTGCGCGGCACGCCGCTGAGCGAGTAGAGCATGTAGCTCTCGCCGCGTGGGTCGATCAGGTTGTAGAAGAAGGCCCCGAATTCGGCCCGGCAGAGCGTGGTAGCTTCGTCCGTGACGGCCTGCACGATGGCGGCGAGATCGAGGCCCGAGATCGCCTGCGTGACGCGCAGCAGGGTCTCGTTGGTGGACGCGGCCTCCCGTTGTTGGTCGCGCACGCGGCGCTCGTCGCTGACGTCGTCGAAGGTGACCGCGAGCAGATCGTGCGCGGGCCGCGAGCGCGCCAGGCGGAACCAGCCGTTGACGCGTCCGAACTCGAAGTGGCCTTCGACTTGGCTCGCGATGCCGGACTCCAGCACCTGCAGGTGGCCTTCCCACAGCGCGCTCAGCTCGATGCCCGGGAACGCCTTGCGCAGCGTGACGCCCACGGGGAACGCGCCGTCCGGCAGGCCGTTGATGCGCGAAGCGGACAGGTTCTGGTAGACGAGCTCGAGGTCGCGCGGCACGCCGTGCTCGTCACGCAGCGCGCGGTAGAGCACGAAGCCGGTCGGCGAGACCTCCTGCACCACGCGCAGCAGCTCTTCCTGCTGCTGCACGCGCGCGGCGAGCTGCTCGGCCTTCTGCGTCGCCGCGACCAGAGCTTGCTGCAGCTCGTGCGTGTGCCGTTCGGTTTCGCGCACGGTGCTCCTGGTGAGTTGTCGCACTCCCGGCTGGTGACGTACGACGCAACGTTGTAGTCGCAGCCACGCGCACTCGTCCAGCGCCGCCGGCGTTGCGCTACGCGGAGTGTTTGGTGCCGCGGTGGTACAGCTCGCGCGAGCGCGACGGGAACGTGAGCGTCAGCGAGGGCAGGGCGCTCTCGTGGCCCATCAGCAGCAGCTCGTCGTCGTCGGCGAACTGCTCGCGTGGGCTCGGGGCGTGGATCAGCTGTCCGTCGCGACGGCGCAGCGAGATCACGAGCACGCCCGCGTGCAGCTTCTCCAGCTCGGACACCGTGCGCCCCACACCGCGTGAGTCCTTCGGGATGCGCATCGCGCGAATGCCGACGCCGATCTTCGCCAGCTCGCGGATTCGGCCGCGGCTGGCGTCGTCGTCGAGCACGCTCAAGATCGCGGGCCGCACGATGTGCTCGGCGATCTGCAGGCCGCCGCTGGTGGCGGGCAACACGACCTCGTCTGCGCCGGCCTGGCGCAGCTTGGGCTCGGTCAGCGGATCTTCGCCGCGCGAGATGATGCGCAAGCTCGCGTTCAGACCGCGCGCGGTGAGCGTGATGAAGACATTGAGCGCGTCGTTGGGCAGCACGGTGGCCAGCGCGGATGCGCGATCGATGCCAGCGCTACGCAGCACCGCGTCCTGGCTCGCATCGCCCTCGAGCACCAGCGCGCCCGCGCTCTGGGCCTCGTGGGAGCGTGCCGCGTTCGGATCGATCACCACACAAGGCCTGCCGGCCTGCGCCAGCTCGCGCACCAGGATGCGCCCGATGCGGCCGAAGCCGCAGATGATGACGTGATCCTTCAGTCCAGCGATGGTGCGGGTCATGCGGTGCCTCCCGAGTGCGCGGTTGATCTCGCCTTCGGTGATCATCTGGAAGAAGCCGCCCATGATGTACACGAGCGACGAGCAGCCCGCGATGATGAAGGCCATCGTGAAGACGCGCAGCCCGCCGGACTCGAGGTGGCGCACCTCGCCGTAGCCGACGCCGAAGATCGTGATCACCACCATGTACAGCGCGTCGACGAAGCCCCAGCCCGCGGCCATGTAGCCGATCGTGCCCACGATGCTGGTGCCGAGCAGGAACAGCGCGCCGAGCACGATGCCGATCGACACGTGCCCGGTGACGATCGCCGTCGCGAGCAGCACGAGCACGCCCGCGCGCACGAGGTTGACGACGATGACG
>DASUME010000857.1:0-8012 GCA_036277895.1 Polyangiales bacterium | reverse complement strand
TGTCCGCCGCACCGCGCGCCCTCACGCTCTTCCTGCTCGCCTCGCTCAGCCTAGCGGCACTGCCCGCAAGCTCTGCACGGGCCTGTGCGGGCGAGGCGACCGCGCGCTGGGTGCCGCAGCGCTCGTGGCCCTCGGCCTGTGAGCCCGATGCATTCCTCGACGGTGCGGTGCTGCTCGAGGGCGACGCGATCCCCTCGTACACGCTCGGCGGCGACGGCGAGCTGAAGGTGCTCATCCAGCGTGTCGTCGACGGCGCACCGGTCGAGGACTTCGCTGGCAAGCTCAGCTTCCCGGACGAGACTTCTGCGCTGTTTCAGGCCGATCGCGCGCTGCCGCCGGCGACCGACTTCATCGTGACCGCCTACCGCGCGAGCATCGACGGCACCCCGATCGGCGACAAGTTCAGCTCGGCGTTCACCACTGGGACGCGCACGCTCGCGCCGCTGGCGCTGGCCAGCGAGCCCACGCTTAGCTACGAAGAATCCGACCGCAAGCGCCACAGCTGCACCACCGATGCGTGTGGCAGCTCGCGTTGCGAGACCAGCGACGAGCTGGTCCACGTGCGCTCGCTGCGCATCGCGGTGCCCGAGATCACGGGCGGCGTCGAGGGCAAGCCGTACCGCGTGTCGGCCGAGCTGGTGGCCACCTTCGGCGCCGGACAGGCTCCCGCAGTAGCCACCAGCGACAGCGCCGTCACGCAAGCCGACAAGCGCTCGTACTTCGTGCTGGACCTGCCGGCGCTGCCCGAGGCGGCCGAAGGTTGCGTCACCATCCACGTGCACGACGTCTCGGGCCGAGTCTTGGACAGCAAGCCCACGTGCATGAAGTTCGATCCGGACGACGCCGCGCAGCCGGCGCCGAGCAGCGCGCTGGGCGCCGACAGCCAGGTCAAGATCACGACCCAGGGTGAAGTCGACGCCGACTTCGAGGAGCTGGAGCTGTCGTCGACGGTCGACGAAGCCACCGCGGGCCCCGTGCAGGCTTCGGCCGGCGGCTGCGCCATCGGCCAGACCCGCGGCGGCGCGAGCGTGGTGGGCTGGCTCGGGCTGGCGCTGACCCTGGCTCGGCTCCGCCCGCGCAAGCGTTCTGCTAGCCTCTAAAGACGCGCCTGCAGCCCTGCGCGTCGCCCGAGATGCGCATCTTCACCTGCTCGTCGTGCCAGCAGACGGTCTTCTTCGAGAACGTGCAGTGCACGCGCTGCGGGCGTCGCCTCGCCTACTTGCCGGACCAGCGCATCCTGAGCGCACTGGAGCCGGCGGAGGCGGACGCGCTGTTCATCCCGCTCTCGCCACGGGCCGGCGGGCGCGCGTACCGGCTGTGTAGGAACCAGGTCGAGTACGGCGCCTGCAACTGGCTGGTGGCCGAGACGGACCCGCACGCGCTGTGCGTGGCCTGCCGGATGAGCGAGGCGCTCCCGGAGGACCTGGAGGATCCGCTGGCGCTGGAGAGCTGGCGCAAGCTGGAGCGCGCCAAGCGCCGGCTGCTGTACACGCTCGACGCGCTCGGCCTGCCCTTCGAGTCGCGCTCCGCGCGGCCCGACCGCGGGCTGGCGTTCGCGTTCCGGGCGGACGCCGAGGGCGAGACGGTGCTGACCGGCCACGCCGACGGCCTGGTCACGATCAACCTGCAGGAGGCCGACGACGCGCACCGCGAGCGCATGCGCGTGGAGATGGGCGAGGCGTACCGCACGCTGCTCGGCCACTTCCGCCACGAGGTGGGCCACTACTACTGGGACCGACTGATCAAGGACGGTCCCTGGCTGTCGCCCTTTCGCGCGCTGTTCGGCGACGAGCGCGCGGACTACCAGCGCTCGCTCAAGCGCCACTACCAGAAGGGCCCGCCTGCCGACTGGCAGCAGAGCTACGTGAGCGCGTACTCCACCATGCACCCGTGGGAGGACTGGGCCGAGACCTGGGCGCACTACCTGCACATGGTCGACACGCTCGACACCGCGCGCGCCTACGGCATGACGCTGAAGCCCAAGCCGGTCGACGGTCCGCGCAAGAGCCGCGTGGTGCGCGTTCGCTCGATCGACTTCGAAGACTTCGACGCGCTGGTCGAGCGCTGGGTGGCGCTGACGATCGCGCTCAACGGCATGAACCGCAGCATGGGGCTGAACGATCCGTACCCCTTCGTGCTCAGTGACCTGGCGGTGCAGAAGCTGCGCTTCGTGCACGACGTGGTCGATGTGCTCGACCCCGATCCCGCCGACGAGGTGCTCAAGCGCTGGCCCCAGTGGGTCGAAGCCGAGCCGCCCGTGGTCGAGCTCGAAGAAGAAGAAGAAGAAGAAGAGCAGCCGAGCGAGACCCTGCCCGAGCCCTTGCCTGCGACCGCGGACATGGACGAGGACGGCTGACCTGGGCGCCGGTCAGTCGAGGTCTTCCTCGACCGCTTCCTCGGTCTCGACCTCGTCGCGGCGGCGCGGAGCGCGCTTGAGGTAGCCGCGGGACGTGGACTGGAAGCCGGCGGCGAGCAGGGCCTTGCCGAGCGCGCTCTTCGTCACGTCTTCGCCGTCGACGGCGGCGATCAAGTACGCCAGGCGCTCGCGCTGGCTCAAGCTGCGCGACAAGGCCTCGGCCACCATCGTCGCGTCTTGCTCGGCCTCGCGCTTGTCGTCCTGAAAGTACGTCAGCACGGTGCGCTCCTTGCGGCCCAGCCAGGCGAGCACGCGGCCCTCGAGCAGCACCACGTTCGCGCCGTCGGCACGCATCGGACGCGCACCTTCCTTCGCCGGCCATGCCAGCGCCGCACCCCAAGGCGACGCGGGATCGGTGGAGGCGAGGATGCGCGCCAGCTCGGGCTGGGACGACGGCTCGCGCTCGCTGCGCAGCAGCTCCTCCGCGCCACCGTGTGCGAACTGGGTCGCGCCGAGGCCCTCCACGAAGTAGCCGCGGCGCAGCCGGCCCGTGTCCTCCATCGCGCGCAGCACCTCGTAGATCGCGGAGAAGCCGCCCGTGATGTCCTCGGCCTTGAGCGCCTCGCGCACCAGCACGCCGTGCCGCGCGAGCAACGACGAGACCAGGCTCATGCGCTGCTCGGTGGGCGTCGTCGACGCGTACTGCAGCAAGGTCCAGCGGCCCTCGCTGCCGGGCAGCGTACGGCTCACGCGCACGCCGCGCTTGCGATCCGGCTCGCCGCCCGAGGCGCGCGAGCGCAGCGGGGCCAGCGTGTCGTTGGTGACCTCGCCCGCCCAGACCATCGACCACAGCGCCTCCAGCACGTCCGGCGGGAACGCCTCCACCGTCTTGGCGAGCTCGAAGAAGAACACCGCGCCGCGCTGCGCCAGCACCGCGCGGATCTTCGCCGCCAGCGGCCCCTCGACCTCGGTCTTCGCTGGCGCGAGCAGCTCGAAGCGGTCGCGGAAGTAGAGCGCGATGCGCCCACCGCCGAGCTGCGCCTCGATGCCGCGCCAGACCAGCTCTCCGGTCGCGAGCAGCAGATCGAGGTCGCCCGGCTCGAAGCCCTTCACGCGCGCGGGCAGGATGTCGCGCGTCAGCGCCGCGAACGGCAGCTTCGCGCCCTCGAGGCGCTCGAGCGCCGCACGCAGCGCGTTCTCCCCGCGCGCCGGACGACCGATGCCGTGCCAGCGCAACAAGAAGCGCGCGTAGGTCTGCTGGTCGACCGCCTCGACCTGCTTGCGCAGCGCCGCCAACGAGCGCCGCTTGATCGCGCGCAGCACGTCGTTGTCGCAGTAGGTGATGCCCGCCTTGTCGGGGTGCAGCTCGCCGCGCACGAGCCGGCCGCGCGTGACCAGCTCGTCGAGGGTCTGCTCGATCTGCTTTGGGCGCAGGCCGTAGCGCCCGGCGCACTCCTCGATCGCGAACGGCACGTGCGTGCGTGCATAGCGCGACACCAGGTCCAGCAGCGGCTGCGCGACGCTCTCCAGGAACGCGGACGCGACCCCCTGCGGCGGGTTCACGCCGAGCGCATCGCGATAGCGCCCCGCGTCCTCGGCGGCGATGTAGCGCGGCTCACCCGCGATCTTCACCAGGATCACGCGGCGTGCCGAGAGCAGAGGCGCGAGCTGCTCCAACGCGCCGCGAAGCTTCAGCTCGTCCTCGGACAGGTCACCCACGAACAACAGCAGGTCGTGCAGCTCGTCCGGGTGCTTGGGCGGATACAGGAAGCGACCGACCGACTGCGCGACGTCGTGCACCGCGTCCGGGTCGAGCAGGTCGCGCAGCTCTGCCTGCCCGAGCAGCTCGCGCAGCTGCGTGTGATCGATCGAGAGCGCCTGCGCGCGGCGCTCGGCCAGCGGCGCGTCGCTGTCGTAGATGAAGTTGCCGATGTAGCTGAACAGCAGGTTCGACGAGAACGGCGAGGGCTTGTCGGCGTCGACGGTGACCAGCTCCACCTTGTGCTGCTGCACCTGGCCCATCAGCTCGGTCAGCGCCGGCACGTCGAACACGTCTTGCAGGCACTCGCGGTAGGTCTCGAGCAAGATCGGGAACGAGCCGTAGCGTGACGCGACCGCGAGCAGGTCCGCCGAGCGCTTGCGCTGCGCCCACAGCGGCGCGCGCTTGCCCGGACGATTGCGCGGCAACAACAGCGCACGCCCCGCACACTCGCGGAAGTGCGACGCGAACAGCGCCGTGTCGCCGAGCGCGTGCAAGAGCAGCTCCTCGATCTCTTCGGGCGTCGGGAAGAGTGCGGCCACGTCGAGCGGCTCGTCGCTCTCCGGGAAGCGCAGCACGATGCCGTCGTCGGTCCACACTGTCTCGGTCACGGCGCCGAAGTCGCGCTTGCTCTTCTCCGCCATGCACATCGCCAGCGGCGCGTGCACGCGCTGTCCGAACGGCGAGAGCATGCACACGCGCAGGTCGCCGACCTCGTCGGTGAAGCGCTCGACTACCATACGCTGCTCGCTCGGCACCAGGTACGGCGGCTCCTGCTGCTCGCGCACGTAGCGCAGCAGGTTTCGGGCCGCGCGCTCCTCGAGCACGTGGTCCTTCTGCAGCCACTTCAGCGCTTCTGCGTCCTTCGAGCGCTCGACGCGTCGCAAGAGCGCACCGATGCCGCGGCCGAGCTCCACGCTGCGGCCCAGTCCGTCGCCGCGCCAGAACGGGAGCTTGCCCGGCTCGCCCGGTGCGGGCGTCACCAACACGCGGTCGTGTGTGATCTCGTTGATGCGCCACGAAGAAGCGCCGAGCACGAACACCTCCCCCTCGCGCGCCTCGTACACCATCTCCTCGTCGAGCTCGCCGACGCGGCGCGATGTCTTCTCGTTGCCACCATCCGCCAGGAACACGCCGTACAGCCCACGATCCGGGATCACCCCCGCGTTGGCGATCGCGAGCCGCTTGCTGCCCTTGCGCGGCTCAAGGATGCGCTCTTCACGGTGGAACGTGATGCGCGGTCGCAGCTCGGCGAACTCGTCGGAGGGATAGCGGCCGGACAGCATGTCGAGCACGCTGTCGTACGCCCCGCGCGTGAGCTCCGCGAAGGGAGCCGCCTGCCGACAGAGCTCGAACAGCTTGTCGACGTCGATGCTCTCTTCGCTGGCGACGATCGCCACCATCTGCTGCGCGAGCACGTCGAGCGGGTTGCGCGGGTAGCGCGTGTACTCGATCTCGCCGCTGAGCATGCGCCGCACGGCCTCCGCGCTCGCGACCAGGTCCCCGCGGTGTTTCGGGAAGATCGTGCCCTTGGGGTTACCGCCGACGCGGTGGTTCGCGCGGCCGATGCGCTGGATGCCCGACGACACCGAAGGCGGCGCCTCGATCTGCACCACCAGCTCTACGGCACCGATGTCCAGGCCGAGCTCCAGCGAGCTGGTGGCCACGATGCACGGCAGCGTGCCGCTCTTGAGCGCGTCCTCGATCTCCTCGCGCTGCTCGCGCGCGACCGAGCCGTGGTGCGCACGGGCAAGCGGTTCGCCCGCCGTCTCGTTGATCGCCGCCGCCAACCTCTCGGCGAGCCTTCGGTTGTTCACGAACACCATCGTCGAGCGATGTGCGCGCACCAGCTCGACCAGGCGCGGGTGGATCGAGGTCCAGATCGACTTCGACTTCTCCTCGTCGCCGTTGTCGTCTTCCTGCCGGCGCACGGCGCTGCGCAGCGCGCCCATGTCCTCGACCGGCACCTCGATCGACAGCTCGATCGGCCGCTCCGCGCGCGCGTCCGCGATCTCCACCGGCCGCGGCTTGCCCGCCTCGAAGCCGCCCAGCAGGCGCGCGACTTCCTCCAGCGGACGCTGCGTCGCCGACAGCCCGATGCGCTGGATCGGTCCCTCCCGCAGCGACTGCAGCCGCTCCAACGACAACATCAAGTGCGAGCCGCGCTTGGTGGCCGCCATGGCGTGGATCTCGTCGATGATCACGGTGTCCACCGAGCGCAGCGTCTCCCTGGCTTGCCCGGTCAACATCAAGAACAGCGACTCCGGCGTGGTGATCAGGATGTCCGCCGGCTTGCGCAGGAAGCGGGCGCGCTCCTCGCTCGGTGTGTCGCCGGTGCGCATCGCCACCTCCAGCGAGCGGTGCGGGATGTCGAGCCGATCTGCCGTGCGCTCGATGCCCACCAGCGGCGCGCGCAGGTTGCGCTCGATGTCGACCACCAGCGCCTTCAGCGGCGACACGTAGAGCACGCGGCAGCGCTCGCTCTTCTCCGGCTCCTCACCGAACAACAAGCGATCGATCGCGACCAGGAACGCGGCCAGGGTCTTGCCGGAGCCCGTGGGCGCGACGAGCAGCGTGCTCTTGCCCTCGACGATCAGCGGCCACGCCTTCTTCTGCGCGTCCGTCTCGCCCGCGAACGAAGCCTCGAACCAGGCGCGCGTCGCGGGCGACAGCAGCGAGAGCGCCTTCTTCAATTCGCGCTCCGCGGCGGCTGGCACTGCGGGCAGTAGTAGGTGGAGCGATGTTGCTCACCCTGCCGGCGCATCTCGATGATCGTGCCGCAGTCGTAGCAAGCCTTGCCCTCGCGCTCGTACACCGAGAGCACGTGCTCGCCTTGCCGCCGATCGAGCCTCGCCTTGCGCTCGCCGCGGCCCGCGAACGGATCCGGGATCACGCTCTTGGCGCGGTAGACCGTGTCGTACATCTGCGTGCGCGCGAGCGAGAGCAGGCCCGAGAGCTCGCCGTCGCTGAACTGCCCCACCTTCGCGAACGGATCGAGGCGCAGGTTGAAGCACAGCTCGCTCTTCCAGACGTTGCCGATGCCGGCGACCACGCTCTGATCCATGATCGCCTCGCCGAGCGGCCGCTGGCCGTGCAGCGCCAGGCGCTTGCACGCCTCGTCGAGATCGAAGGAGTCGCCGAGCAGGTCGGGGCCGAGCTCGCGAAAGTGAAGGTCGCCGATCAGGTCGCGCGTGCGCAGGAGGCGTGCGATCGGCGCCGTGTACACCATCACGCGATGCTCGGCGGTGTCGAGCACGGCCGACGTCGCGGACAGCGGCACCTTGGGCGCGGTGGCGCGCGGATAGATGCGCACGCGCCCGTTCATCTTGAGGTGCACGTGTAGCGACCAGCCGGCCGCGAAGTGCACCAGCAGGTTCTTGCCACGCGCCTCCACGCGCTCGATGGGCGAGCCGACGAGCGCCTCGGTTCGGGCCGCGCTGCGCACGAGCGTGAGCCCGGTCAGACGCTGCCCGACGAGCTTCGGCGCGAGCAGCTGCGCAACGCGATGCAGGCTATCGCCTTCAGGCACTTCTCACCTTGCCATGCCTACGCGCACTCGCGACCTCGGCCCCTCTCCTCGTTAGTGAACACGAATGTCGTCGGCGAGAGGGCGCACGTACGGGAGCGCACGGATTGGTGGTGCCGTGCTGGCCTTACCTCGCGGAACTCGGTGCCTCACCTGACGGGGCGTTGCGAGCGGGTTGCAGAGTGCCTCGAGATCCCGGAGATTTGGGCGCGCGAACGGCGAGAACGCGAGGCAGCGTCGCTGGCCGGCATGTAGTAGGGCTTGACCCGATTCTTCACGCCGCTAGACTTGCGAACGAATCGCATGTTCACGTGATTGCAGGAGAGCGCGCTCCATGAGCACCGTCGAAGCCATCAAGAACTTCTTCCTTC